>DATMXF010000200.1:0-26950 GCA_035561835.1 Patescibacteria group bacterium | reverse complement strand
GGCTTCTTCTACGCGGAACCCAATGCACTGTCCCGCATTGTGTGGTTCTTGACATATAACCATCTCTGCGGTATGAATTTCCATATGAAGACCACGCTGAACATCGACGATTCCGTTATGGCCCTTCTCAAGCGCGAGGCGGTCAAGCAAGGGCGGACGACGTCCGAGCTGGTGGAGTCCGCGCTCCGCCTGATGTTCCGCGCCCAGCGGAAGCGGAGCGATCTTCCTCCGCTGCCAACGTTTCGAAGCGGGGGCCACCTCGTGGACGTCGCGGACCGCGACGCTCTGTACCAGGCTATGGAAGGCCGTTAGTGTTCGTCTCGGACACGAACGTCCTCATCTACGCCGCCGATGCGGATTCCCCTTTCCACCGCCAGCGCCATGCGTGCCTCCAGGGCTGGCGGCCAGACCTCGGCTTGGTACCTGACCTGGGGCATTCTATACGAATTCCTCCGGGTGACGACGCATCCCCGAGTGTTCCGACAGCCCTGGCCGGCGGCGCGCGCGTGGGAATTCATTGAGTGGGAACGTGACACGCGACGCTCACACCGCCATTCTGATGCGCGAGCACGGGATTCGGCGCATCTATACCCGAGATACCGACTTTCACCGCTTCCCATTCCTCGAACCGATTGATCCGACGACCTAGATCCGCAGACAGCCGGAACCCGATCGCGCGCCGTGGCTTGTCCGGCGGCGTCATCAACGTGCGGATGGGATCGAAGACGACCCTATGGACACCTCAGCAATTCAATCGGCAGGCCCCGCCGGATGAGTTGGAAATCGCTATCCTTGGTGAAGATGACCTTGTCGTTGGCGTTGGCTACAACAGCGATGATGAGATCCGGGATGCTGATTCCGTTGATTCCTATGCGCTTGAGTCGAAACTGCAGGTCAATGATCTCCTCCCAAAGCGAGGCCGGTTCTCGTGCCAGCGGAAGGGCATCAAAATAGTCCTTCAGCTCACGGAACTGTCTTGGCGTCCGGGCTCCGGGGATGATTTCGGCTTTGATCAGGTCGGTTGTGCAGACCTGTTCATCCTCTAACAACTGGTCGAGGGCCTCTGCATAAGGGGAGTCCTGCGCTCTGAAAAACTCCAGCCAGACTGAAGTGTCCACTAAGATATCACTCACCAAGGCCCCGCCTTTCGCTTTCGGCTACCGTCAGTGGGCGGCGGTTCGATCTTTCCTTAATCGCTTCAGGTCCACGTTGAGGTTCAGTTTCCCTCGCAATGATCGCAGACGTTCGATCTTTTTAGTCTCGATCAGCTTTTGAAGCGAGAGAATCACGGTACCGGTCTTCGTTTTTGCGCCGCACATCTTCTTGGCTTCCTCCAACAGATCCTTCGGCAAATCCATCGTCGTCCTCATAGGCTAGCCTCCTTTATGCATATATGTGATGTATCACAATATCGATATATTATGCATCATGTCAATCTGAACTCCCCGCAACGGTTTTCTACCAATCTCTCTTCATATTCTCTCTACGACCGTAAGCTCCTATAACCGCTGGATTCCGGGTCAGGCCCGAAATGACAAACTGCCTGACGGAGGGGGTTTTAGGCGGGTCTTGGGCGGGGCTTGTGGGCCCAGGCCAGCAGCGTGTCCACGGGCCAGGTATTGATGACATCGGATGTCTCAAGCCAGGCGCGGCGAGCGACGGCCACGCCGAGGGACATATTGTCGAGCTGATCGAGGACGTGGGTATCGGTGCTGATGGCGAGAGTGATCCCCAACTCCTTCGCTCGCCGCGCATGGTGATCGTTCAGATCAAGGCGCGACGGTTGGGCATTGATCTCCAGGGCCTTGCCGTACTGTTTGGCCGCCGCAAAGACCGCCTCCATATCCACATCGTAGGGGTCACGCTCCCCGATCAGCCGCCCGGTGGGATGGGCGAAGATGTGGACATAGGGGTTGCTGAGCGCCTTGACGATGCGGGCCGTCATCCCGGCCCGATCCTGCTTGAAGCGGGAGTGGATGGCGCAAACGACGATGTCGAGTTGGGCCAGCGTCCGGTCCGAGAAGTCCATCGACCCGTCGGCCAGGATGTCGCACTCGCTGCCCGCCAGGATACGGATCTTCGTGAACTTCTTGCTGAGGGCGCGGATCTGGCCGATCTGTTCGAGTAGCTTCTCCTCTGAGAGGCCGCCGGCGACAGTGGCCGCTCGAGAGTGGTCGGAGACGATGATATACTCGTACCCCTTCCGCTGGGCCGCCTCGATGAGCATCTCCAGAGGGTGATGGCCGTCGGTCCAGTTGGTGTGGGCGTGCAGATCGCCGCGCAGGTCGGCAAGCGTCAACAGCTCCGGCAGGCGCCTTTCGAGGGCCGCCTCGACCTCGCCGGCATCTTCCCGGAGCTCGGGCGGGATGTACGGCAGGCCGATCGCTTTGTAGACCTCCTCTTCGGTGGCGCCGGCGATTCGCGTGCCGGTAGCCTCCTTGAAGACGCCATACTCGCTGACCTTCAGCCCCTTGCGGACCGCGAGCTCCCGCACCCGGATGTTATGGGCCTTCGAGCCGGTGAAATACTGCAGGGCGGCGCCGAAGCAGTCCGGCTCGACGACCCGGAGGTCGACCTGGATCCCCTCCCGATGACGGATGGTCGCCTTGGTCTCGCCCTGGAGCAGCACCTCGGCAACCTGCGGGAGCGACGTGAAGACCGCCATCACCTTGGCTGGTTTCGTTGACGTGACCAGCAGGTCAACGTCCTTGACGGTCTCTCGCATCCGCCGAAGGCTACCGGCCAAGCTGATCTGTTTGACGTCCGGGAGCGTCTCCAGGATCCGGACCAGCTCGTGGGCCAGCGGCAGGGCCCGCCCCAACTGCATCCGCTCACGCCCCGCCTTGACGACCTGGATCCCCTTCAGGATATTCTCGACCGTCTTCTGCTTGATCCCCGACAGGCCGAGCAGTTTCCCTTGCAGGGCGAGAGCCTCCAGCCTCTCGACCGAATCAACATGGAGCTGTTGGAAGAGGAGCTTGGCAGTCTTGGGTCCGACGCCCGGAATCGCCATCAGCTCGACGACGCCGTGGGGGATCTCCGTGCGCAGCTCTTCCAGATATTCCATGCGCCCGGTGTCGAGCGCCTGCTGGATCTTGGCCGCCAGGTCCTTGCCGATCCCCGCGATCTCGGCGAGGCCGCCGCGGGCCGCCACCGCCTCGATCTCCTCGGTCAAGGATTCCAGGTTCATGGCCGCCCGACGATAGGCTCGGATCTTGAAGATGTTGTCGTCTTTGATCTCGAGCAGGTCGGCAATCTCGTGAAACAGCTTGGCGATCTCGAGGTTTCTCATGGTGGCGCCGTATGATACAGCGTGGGGGCTGTGAAGCCTGACCCGGACACCGATCCGGGGTACGTAGCGCGGCAGGTCGTTCGCAGAAGTCCGATTACGAAGGGACAACCTCTAGCGATCGTTCCGGTTGCAGCAGCGGCCTCGCCCATCGCTCAATCACGCTACTGCGGGCGGAAGCCGGATGCTCCAGGTCCAGATGACGCTGGATCTCCCGTACGAGCCTGGTGTGCAGGTGGTGACCGGCACCGTGAGCGATGATGGTCCCGACGACAGGCCGGCCGAGAAGATAGAGGTCTCCCAACAGGTCGAGGACCTTATGGCGGACCAACTCATCCCTGAATCGGAGGTCGCCGTTCATCACCCCTCCCTCGCCGATCACGATCGCGTTGTCGAACGACCCGCCCAGACCCAGGTTGCGACGGCGAAGCTCCTCGATGTCTTTGAGGAAACCGTAGGTGCGGCAAGACGCAATCTCCCTGGCGAACATCTCCCTGGTGATGTCGAAGGCGGCCGACTGTTCCCCCAGGAGCGGGTGGTCGAAGCGCATCGTATAAATGACCTGAAGGCGCTCCGACGGGACGATCTGAATGCCTGATCGCTCGGTCTCGACGACCAGACGCTCTTTGATCTTGAGATATGTTCTGGCAACCATCTGCCGTTTGAGGCCCGCTTGCCTGATCAATTCGACAAACGGCGCGGCGCTGCCATCCATGGCCGGAACCTCCGCGCCGTCGAGGTCGACTACGACGTTATCCAGCCCCGTTCCCGCAAACGCCGCCATCAGGTGTTCAATAGTTCTCACCCTGACGCCATTCTTGCCGATTGTGGTCGCATGATGGACGTCGACGATGTGTGCGGGTGTGGCCTCGATGGTTGGGGCGAGCGGAAGATCAATGCGCTTGAATACCACACCGGAGTTTGAGGGGGCGGGATGGAGAGCCATCTTGACCGACTGGCCGGTGTGAAGCCCTATCCCTTCGCAGGTGACGACCCCCTGAAGCGTTCGCTGATGGCTCACAATGATCTCCTCGTCAGACGTGTTCCGTCTGAGCTAATTCCCACTCCCACGCACGCGGACCCGCGGAGATTGTACTTGAAGACACTAATTTTCGCAAGCCGTGACACAGATGGTCACTCTGACCTCGATGTCCAACGTTGGAAGAGTCGCTGGACGGCCTCACAACAGGGCAGATCCCTGAGAGGATCCAACAGCTTTGCCATGCTCGCCTCAACCGCAGGTGAAACCTCCGGGATCCTTTGCCTCCTACGATAAGAGGGTCTTGGGGTAGAATACTGGCGGGCTCGGCCGATTCTCAGCACAATCTCGTCCACCGCCGGCTCGCCGACCTCTTTGTTCAAGATTGTCTTCAACTGGTGGCGCAGCATGTGGAGCTCATGCATCCAGATGGGATCCTCGACGCAGAGGTACAGGCAACCACTCCTGAAGTCTTCTACACTCGCCCGCTCCTTGATTCGACCGGCTATGGCCCGATCCCAGGCCCGAAGGAGCGCAAGGTGACGGACGACCCGGCCGAAACCCAGTCCTTGCAGGCTGCTCGCGAGGATGTCCGCACATCTGGCGGGGGCAGTTTGGGTGTTCCTTTGTGCCGACCTGGCGGCCTTCACCTGGTACACTCCACTGTTGACGCCACCTTTACCGATTCAGCCGCCAGGATGACCGCCAGCCTCCGCATGGGCGAAAAGGCCCGATGCTGTCCGTTCACGATCGCCCCCCCTCGCGGGGGACACCGGACAAGGCTTCATCGATGGCGCGATTGGCGAGCGCGTCCGCCTGACGGTTCAATTCGCGACCGACATGCTCAATTGATAGCCGACAGCTAATAGCTGATAGCTGGTTGATGAGGTCGCGCGCCTGCGCGTGCAACGCGGCGAGGCGCGGGTTTTTGACTCGATACCTGCCCTGAATTTGTCTCACCAACAACTGGGAGTCGGATCGAATCTCGACAACGGCAGGCTGAAGCTTCCTGGCCTCCCTCAGAGCAAGCAGGAGCGCTTCATATTCGGCCACGTTATTGGTCGCCTCGCCGATGTATCGGCACAAGCCCCGGCGCAGCGGCCCGTCCCCTGCCTCCAGCATCACGCCGATCCCGGCTGGACCTGGGTTTCCGCGAGCTGCTCCGTCGATGTGAATCATCAGTCGCAGCCCCTCTTCCACCTCACCCCTTCCAATAGAGGATCCGACCACACCCTTCGCAGGTGTGAAGTTCCACGTTTCGCCGAACCTCTAAGTACAACTGAGGCGTAATGGTCACGTGACAACCTTCGCAAGAACGGTTGATTACCTGCGCCACCGCCAAGCCATCTCGACTCTTCAGGAGTCGCAGGTATAACTGCAACAGGGATGCCTCCACGCTCCCCGACCGGCCTTCCCTGGTCCTCCGTAATATCGACAGGCGGCCCTGGAATTCCCGTAGTTCGCCCTCCCGCTGCTGCTTGTTCTTCAGGAACTCCGCCTGTGTGACCCGGGTCTCCTCCTCTTCCTGATCTCGAATCTTCGCAGCAGCATCGATATCGTCGAAGCACGCGAGGACCTCTTCCTCCAGCGTCGAAATCTTCTGCTTCAGCCCCTCGACCTCCTTCAGGACTGCAGTGTATTCCAGGTTGGTCTTGATCTCAAAAAGACGGCCTTGTCGCTTTTTGAGCTCTCTGCTGGTCTCATCCAAATCGCGCTCTTTCTGACGGCGAAGTTTTTGAAGCTTCTCCACCTCCGCAGTGGCCGCATCAAGCGCCGCCTTGGCCTGAGCCAATTGCTGCTCCATTATCCGGATCTGAACGGGGATGGCCGCCGCCGCCGCATCGAGCTCGGCGATTTCGGCGTCAAGCCCCTGTAATTCGACAAGCCGCTCTAAGTCCTGAAGCACGTTGCGCTCCCCTATGACCAGCGATTAGCGTTCAGCTATCAGCGATCAGCCCCCAGTATCGGCCTCAAGCTGACCACTGGCGGATGACGGCTGCTTTTACATGGTGGGCCCACCTGGACTCGAACCAGGGACGACCCGGTTATGAGCCGGGGGCTCTAACCAACTGAGCTATGGGCCCGCACAAAAGGTCTATCTGGTCGGTTGGTCTATTTCGACTATCTGGTCAGACTAAATGACCGAACAGACCAAATAGACTGAATGACCAAACAGACCAACCTAAGATTCCACAAAGCTCTTGAGCTTCCTGCTCCGAGTGGGATGCCGGAGCTTCCGCAGCGCTTTGGCCTCAATCTGTCTGATCCGCTCACGGGTAACATCAAACTGCTGGCCTACTTCCTCCAAGGTATGATCTCGCCCGTCCCCGAGCCCGAAACGGAGCTTCAGGATCTTTTGCTCCCGTTCCGTCAGCGTCTCGAGCACCTGCTCGGTCTGACCGCTTAAGTTCATGCCGATGACGGCTTCGATTGGGGAGATGACGCCTTTATCCTCGATGAAGTCACCGAGATGGGATCCTTCCTCCTCTCCAATAGGTGTTTCCAGGGAGATCGGTTCCTGGGCGATCTTCAGGACTTTCCTGACCTTATCCACCGGCAGATCGATCTTCTGGGCGATCTCCTCCGGTGTCGGCTCTCGGCCGAATTCCTGAACCAGGTACCGGGAGGCGCGGGTCAGCTTATTGATGGTCTCGATCATATGAACAGGGATCCGGATGGTGCGGGCCTGATCGGCAATAGCTCGCGTGATGGCCTGGCGAACCCACCACGTGGCATACGTGCTGAACTTATAGCCTCGCTGATACTCAAACTTGTCGACTGCCCGCATCAGGCCGATGTTCCCCTCCTGAATCAGGTCAAGGAACTGGAGACCGCGATTGGTATATTTCTTTGCGATACTGATCACCAGACGGAGGTTGGCCTCTACCATCTCCTTTTTCGCCAGGTGCGCCTTTCGCTCGCCGGTAGTAATGGCATGAAGCAAGGACCGCAACTCCTTGCCGGAGGCATCAGCTTCTTCTTCAACCCTCCGGATCTTCCGCTGGATCGCCGCGACGGCGTGCTCACATTCATCCAGTCCCTTCCGGTCGAGCCCCGCCCGGCGTAGAATTCCTCGTATGGCGGTCGTCTTGCCCCGGCCGTTGCCGGAGATGATCCTGATATCTTCCATGGACAGGTGGTGGACTCGCGCCACATCACGAAGCTCCTGCTCGCCCTGTTCAATTCGTTCCAGAAGATTGCGAATCCTGGCCACCACCCGGTCGATGACCCGCTGGTTCACATGAAGCTTGCGAATCAGTGTGGCCTGCGCTGCTTTGCGGCGCGCCAACTCATCCAGGATCCGCTGCTGCCACCGCTCACTCAGGCGGCCGACGCCGCGCTGGTAACGGCGTCTGAGGCTATCGATCTTCACCTGCTCATCGCGGAGGGCTTCCAGAGCCGGGGTGTGTTCGGTCAGCAACTCGCGCTCTTTTTGCTCGGAGATCTCGTCAAACTCATTGAGCGAGAGCAGCTCATAAATACGAGCTTTCTCGTGCAACAGTCGTTCTCCGATTTCGGTAATCTCCCGAACCGCAACCCCTGCCTGACAGACGGCTTCAGCGACCTCTTTGTGGCCGTCTTCGATCCGTTTCGCAATCTGAATCTCGCCCTCACGGGTCAGCAGCGGGGTTTTCCCCATCTCCCGCAGATACATTCGAACCGGATCGTCGGTCCTGCCGACGGACGATGGAATCAGCTCGGGCTCCACCTCGGCGCCCTCTTCTTCCTGCTGGGGTGCGGGTGATCTGGTTGTCTTGGCTCGCTCTGCCTCATCGATGACCTCGATATCCATCTCATCGAACAGATTGAGGATCTTGTCGATCTGGTCGCCGGAGGTGACCTCTTCCGGGAGAAAGCTATTCACCTCATCATAGGTCAGGTAGCCTTTTTTCCGTCCCAGTGACACCAGCGGCTTGATCCCCTCTTTGAGAGCGGCCGAGACGATCGTCGTCGGTTTCTTGGTGTTTTTCGAGCCTGCATTGCTACGAGCGCTCTTTGCCGCTGAGGTCGCCGGAGCCGCCTCTGTCTTATCCTGTGTGCTCAAGGGCGCCCGCTTGTGAGCCGCTTGAAGAGGACGCGACGTCTGACGAGGCGTTCTCCATCGAGTAGCCTTTGACGGTCGTCTTGGTTTATGCGCATTTGCCATGCTGTCTCCCTTTTCTACCGAGCTATCAGCTTTCAGGCATCGATTCTGATGCAGTGAGCTATCTCACAGTTCCATGATACTGTGTGGACGCAAGAGGCGGCCGGTTGCGATTGAGCGCGAGAAACTCGGCCTGCAGGTGCGCAACCGTCGCATGATCACCCGCTCGTTCGGCCGTTTCCATCTGTCGCCGGAGTTCTTCACCCTTTTTACGCTCGCGCCTGGCTGTGAGGCGCGCAAGACAATCAGAGAGGGCCCGCTCGATTGCCTCCTCCCCGTCGTATTCCGCGAGATCTGTTGCCAGCAATTGTGTGAGTATCCGCTGCGCCTCCGGCTCTATGGCAGCGAGGGGTGTCGCGCCACGGCCCGTCTCCGGCCCAACGACTGCATATTGAAAGATCCTGCGAAGTGAACGATCTTCCAACTCCTCCGCCTGTACGCTCTGTCGCACACGATCGGCCGCGCCGGGATGGTGGAGCGCTAGGTGGATAAGCTTCCACTCGATAGAGGGCAACCCTCTGGGTTGCAGCGTCAGCGGTATGGTGTCCCGTTTGCGGCCTCTCACCTGGCGGTTGAGTTCGCGGACGATGGCGTCGTTGGAGAGTGACACCCGACGCGCCAACTTGTCCGTATAGCGCTGCCTCGTCACCTCATTGCCGACGGCGCTCAAAAGGGGCAGAACGGCATTCACCGCTTCAGCCTGGCCTTCAGGGCTGGTCAGATCGAACCCCGAGACCTTCCGATCGAGCAGAAACTCCATCAGATCCTTCGAGTGCGCGAGCGCCTCGGCGAAGGCTGAGGGGCCGCGCTCCCGCAGAAACCGATCAGGATCTTCTCCGTCAGGAAGCAGGATCACCCGCCAGTCCAGTCCGCTGTTGAGTAAGCTCTCGACGCAACGCCTCGCGGCGGCGATTCCCGCCGGGTCAGGATCGAACACCAGGAACGCCCGTGTCGTATGCCGGTGGAGCAGGGTGATCTGTTGAGCTGTCAGCGCCGTGCCCAGGACCGCCACGGTGTGCTGTACACCATACGCGTGCAGGGCGATCAGGTCGAAATACCCTTCCACGACAACGGCCGACCCTCGATCGCGAATGGCGGAGGCCGCCAGGTGCAGGCCGAAGAGGTGCGCTCCCTTCTTGTAGATAGCGGTCTCCGGGGAGTTCAGATATTTCGGCACGGAATCGTCCATGACGCGACCACCGAAGGCGATCACTTGACCCGCCGAATCGCAGATCGGGATCATCAATCGGTTCCTGAAACGATCGTATGCCCCGCCCCCATCTTTGCGCGGCAGCGCCAGTCCTGCCTCCTCCACCTGCTGCTTGGAGAAGCCCCTGCGCAGCAGATGGCGAAGGAGCCCATCCCAGGACGCTGTGGCGTACCCGAGTCCGAACTGCTCGACCACCGTATCCGGGATCCCGCGGCTCTTCAGATACGCGCGGGCCGTCGTCCCGACCGTCTGATGCTGAAGTTGGTGGCGAAAGAATTCCGTCGCGACCTTGTGAATCTCGAGTAGCCCATGACGCGCGTGCTCGTTCTGTCCTGTCCCGCTCCCGGCGTGTGCGCGGGATTGAGCCGGCAGGCTGATCCCGGCTCGGTCGGCCAGCGACCGGATCGCCTCCGGGAAGCTTAAGTGTTCCTGCTTCATCAGGAAACCGATCGCATCCCCGCCCTCCCCGCAGCCAAAACAGTGAAAGATCTGACGCTCCGGGTTGACAGTAAAGGAAGGGGTCTTTTCATTGTGGAAGGGACACAGGGCCTTGAGGTAACGTCCGGCAGGCTTCAGCGGGAGGTATCTGCCAATAAGCTGCACGATATCGGTGCCGGCCAGCACCCGGGAGACCGCCTCCTCAGAGATCACTGTTCGCTCATCCTTTTCACGCCGCTCCGCCCATGGACACGCCATGGGGATACAACTCTACAATGGTGGCGCCGATCCCCCCCTCCAGATAGTCGGCTACGCGAAAGCTCTCGACCAGCGGGTGATCCACAAGAAGCTCCGTCACCGTTTTTCTGAGGATGCCTGAGCCCTTTCCATGAATGATTCGAACGGTGGGAAGTCCGACGATGAACGCGTCTCCAACATACTGGTCAAGACGCCGAGCCGCTTCAGCCGCATCACACCCGATCAGATTCAGCTCGCCCTTCACGTCATCCGTTGTCCTGGCCAGCCGGATCGGCCTGCTCGTTTCACCCTGAGGGGAGTCGCTCTGGATTATCACCGCTTCCAGAGGGACTTTCATCTTCCCGATGGGAAGCCGGATTTCTACTATCCCGGCAGGTGAGGGCTTTCCGATCACCGTTCCGCGCTGCCTAAGCCCCTTGACCACAACCTCCTGCCCATCGCGTATCGACGCCGCGTCCACGCTGTATGTCGCGCGATCGGAACCGGTCACATCGCTGAGTCTGGCCTTTGTCTGCCGCTCCACGTCGATGAGTCGCCGGCGCACCTGCTGTGCCGACGGCCCACGCGACTGCGCCAACCTGAACTCCCGGAGGAGTCGTTCGACCTCGGTTCGAGCGTCAGCGACAGCTCCCTCGGTCTGCTGACAGGCCAGGCGATACAACTGCTCGGCCTCAACCCTCGCCGCGTCTCGTCGCGCCTCGGCCTCCGCACGCGCCCTGGCTGTCTCGGTAACCTCACGGGTCAGCACCTCACGCTCTATGGTGAGGCGCGCCTGCTCGTCCTCCAACCGATCCAGCAACAGCCGTAAAGGATCGCGTCCTTCGCCGAGCAGCCGCTCAGCCTGTTGGATGACGCTTGAAGGCAACCCAACCCGAGAGGCAATCGCCAGGCCATGGCTGCGACCGGAAAGCCCAATTAATAATTTATACAGCGGTCTCAGGGTGTCAAGATCGAACTCCACGCAGCCGTTTTCGATTCGAGGGTGCGAATAGGCGTAGGCCTTGATGGCATCCAGGTGCGTAGTCGCCACGACCAGCGCGCCCCGCTCCAGCAGCGCGTCAAGAATGGCGATTCCCAGGCATGCCCCTTCGACCGGGTCGGTGCCGGCGCCAAGCTCATCGAGCAATACCAGGGTTCCGGGTTGCGTCGCGTCGAGGATTCGCCGAATCTGACTGATATGGGAGGAAAAGGTGCTCAGGCTTTGCTCGATACTCTGCTCATCTCCGATATCCGCCAGGACGCCGCTGAAAAAGGGGACCTCGGAATCCGGAGAGGCCGGCAGATGCAGGCCGGCCTGCGCCATCAGGGAGAGCAGGCCCGCAGTCTTCAAGGCGACCGTTTTGCCGCCGGTATTCGGTCCGGTGATGAGCAGCGCGTCAAAGCTATCGCCCAGACGCAGGTCGATCGGGATGGTTCGGTGCATCCCGGCCGCATCTATCTGCTCCAGCAAGAGCGGGTGGCCGGCCTCCCGCAGCAGCAGCGGACCAGCCTCCTTCAAGGCGACGGGGGCGCAGTGAAGCGTATCGGCAAATCGGGCTGCGGCACATCGGACGTCCAGCTCGGCCGTAAGGCGCATCGTTGAGAGCACCGCATCGGCTGTTGCGCGGAGAGTAGCGGTCAGCGCGGCCAGTACCCTTCTGATCTCCTCCTCTTCAGACCGCTGCAGCAACCGCAACTGATTATTGAGCTCGACAACCTCCTGGGGCTCCAGGAAGATGGTGACACCGCTGACGGACCGATCCTGGACCACGCCCTTCAGGACGGTCCGATAGTTCGGTTTGACGGGGATCACGTACCGGTCGTTTCGAAGCGTCACAAGCGATTCGGCGATATAGGGCTGGAGGGTAGGAGTCATCAACAGGGACTGCAATCGCGCATGGATCAGGTTGCGGAGCTGATGGAGACCAATTCGAAGCTGGTTGAGTCTTTGGCTGGCGGTATCCTTCACCTCTCCATCCGCTTCGATCGTCGCGTGAATTTCCCCTATCAGGTCGGTATGATCATCCAGTCGGGAGACGATTGCATGAAGCCGTGGGCACCGCTCCCTGGAGCGGACGATTGTGTGACGGATCGCCGCCGCCGTTTCCAGCGTTGTGGCGATCCTGACGAAATCGATCGCCGCGAGGATGGCCCCTTCGGGTCGAGATCGTCGAACCGATTCTCTGATGTCATGTAGTTGGTCAAACGGCAGTGCGGCTTCCCTGGCCAGCAGCGCCCGGAACTCCTCAATCTCGTTCCGGACCCTCTGTGCATCCTCAAGCGTGGGCAGGGGATGAATCGCGTGCGCCAACTCTCTTCCGAGCGGTGATCCTGCCTGGGCGGCCACTCTTGTCTGGATGGCGGGCCACTCCAGGACCTCGAGGGTGTGCTGGTCGATCTGATTCATCCGATACAAGGGCCTTCGAATACCTTGGTACGGTGCGGACACGCTATAAACGCACAGGGGACTCGGTTTCGAGTCCCCTGAACGGCCCACCCCAGTACGGGGATACACGTATAATGAGACAATAGCGCGGTCATTACCGCCGCGATAATGCGTCCTTCACCATCTGACTGGCCACCTTCCCATCAGCCCGGCCTGAGATCTCCGGCATCAGGAGCGCCATGACTTTACCCATGTCCTTGAGTGAGCTCGCCTGCGCCACGACGAGCGCGTCCTCTATTTTCGTTCGAAGCTCTTCCGGAGAGAGCGGCGGAGGCAGGTACGACTCGAGGATCTTCAGCTCGGCCTCCTCCTTCGCAGCCAGTTCATCCCGCCTCCCCTTCGTATACTGCTCGATGGCCTCTTTTCGGATCTTGCACGACGCGATGATTGCCTGGATGATTTCCGCGTCGTCTAACTCACCCCGCTTTTCTATTTCCCTATTCTTGATCAGCGCGCTGAGCAGCCGAAGTACTGACGTTTTTAGCCGATCCCTACTCTTGAAGGCTGTTTTGAGGTCATCGGCCAATCGCGTCTTCAGATCGCCCATGACCTACTCGACACCGAAGCCGACGCGCTTCAAGGCCTTCTTTCTGGCGGCCAACGATTTTTTCTTGCGGCGGACACTGGGCTTCTCATAATGCTCGCGCTTGCGGAGCTCCGACAAGACCCCGGCCTTCTCACATTGCTTCTTAAAACGGCGGAGGGCGACCTCAAACGACTCGTCCTCCTTTACCGTCACACTCGCCATCCCCTTCACACCCCCTTGTCAATAGCGATGAGATAAGCTACGGTTTGACATACGGCTCTGCGGAGTCCTGAGGTTACCGCTTATAATCGCATCGTTTGCCTATCTATGTCAATGTTTTTACCGGACCGGCTCCTTTGACTTTCGCTATTCTCGAACGATGGTCACTTTGATCATTTTCACATCTTCGCGAGGTCGATCATTGCCGTCGCGGGGAACGTTGCTAATAGCGATGGCCACATCAAGACCTTCTACGATTTCACCGAAGACTGAGTGCTTGCCGTCAAGAAACGGAGTGGGCGCAACGGTGAGAAAAAATTGACTTCCGTTGGTACCGGGGCCCGCATTAGCCATAGAAAGCATTCCAGGTTTAGAATGGTTGAGCTCTTTATGAAACTCGTCGTCAAAACGATAGCCGGGGCCACCGCGGCCTGTGCCCGTGGGGTCGCCACCTTGAATCATGAATTTGGGAATAACACGGTGAAAAATAAGCCCATCAAAGTAATGGGATTTCCCCTTTTTTCCAGTGTAAGGATCGGTCCATTCTCTCTTTCCCTCAGCGAGCTCGGTGAAATTGGCCACCGTCTTTGGGGCTTCTTTTTCGAATAATTTGATTTTGATTTTGCCTTTTGTGGTTTCCATTATTGCGTACAATGCTTTGTCTCCTTGTTTTTGTTCTGTTTTGGCGTAGCCGATTGTTGGAATTGCTAAACTCAATAGAATAGCTGCGATGAATACGCGAACCATATTTTGCTCTCCTTTATTATTCTAAGTAGGGTGACCAACGTGCTTTGTAATAAGTCGCTCGATCAATGGTGAAACGTCTCTCCCGGTGCCGTCGGCATTCATAAAGAAAATATCAAGGTGGGTTTGGCCTTGCCCGGCAAAGGCTATTTTTTACCATCCGGGGACCACGCAGGGCTCGCGTTGAATTTTCCAGCACAGGTCAGGCCTTTATGTCTGAATCGTATTTCGCATTGCATTCCTCCTGTTAGTGTAGACGTTGTAGTGGTGGGTTACGGCGCGCGCCTGACCTCGAACTCGAACAGCAGCAGTTGCTCGGCCGAGCCGACATAGAACGAGCCGACCTCAAGGATGACGGCTTTGGCTTTCGGATCAGCCGGCGGGAAAAGAAGCAGGCCCTCCCGCTCGATCTTCGGCGGCACAACCAGGAACTTGGTCAGTATCGTCTCCTCCAATGTTCGCAATGCCAATGCCGACTCGCTCCGCTCGGAAAAGAGGGTATACAGCTCGTCATACGAGAGCGCTGGGGTGCGATGGTCCTGCTGATCCACCAACACGGCCTGGCCCGGATCGAAACTGACGCGTTCTCGGCCTACATTCTGAATTCGGAGAATAAAGGCGAGCAGACCTTTGGTTTTCCTCGGGAATATTTTTAGCGGGTTCAGTAGGGTTGATCGCCTGGCGTAGTAGGCGTCAAGGCCTTTTTCCGTCAGAGGCTCAACAGTGACGGTTGCCCCCGGAAGGGTCGCGATGATCAGGTCACCCTGGGTCCGCAAGGTGGGCAGACGCTGCGGCCCTGGCCGTAGTCCCGACTCGCCGCTGCCGCCTGACGCGCACGCGGCCAGCGACACCACGATCAGGAGAGAAAAAAAGCGGGCCACAGGCCCGCTGGGACATGAGGGTTTCACGTGCTACCGTACAGTTGAACCGCCTCAGACCACAAGCGCTCGCAGGCGCGCAATGCGCTCCTCGATGGGCGGGTGGGTGGAGAAGAGCTTGAACAGCGCATTCCCCCGGATTGGGTTCACGATGAACAGGTGTGAGGTGGCAGGGTTGGCCTCCATGGGCAGACGGGTGGCGCCGTCCTCAAGCTTCTGTAGCGCCGCGGCCAAGGCATACGACTTGTGGGTCAGTCGGGCGGCCGATTCGTCGGCATGGAACTCACGGGACCGCGAGATCGCCAGTTGGATAAGGGTGGCTGCGATAGGGGCCAGGATGGCCAGGAACAGAAATCCCAGCGCACCGCCTCCACGATCTTCGCTATCGCGGCTGCCGCCGCCGCTAAAGTACGGCATCCACATCGCCATCCGGGCCAGCATCACAATCACGCCGGCCAGCGTTGCCGCAATGGTGCCGATCAACGTATCGCGATTCCGCACGTGGGATAGCTCATGTGCCATCACTCCTTCCAGTTCCTCCTCATTCAGAATTCGCAGGATTCCATGGGTGGCCGCGACGGCTGCATGTTCCGGGTCCCGCCCGGTCGCGAAGGCGTTCGGAGCCTCAGACGGAATGATGTAGATACGGGGCATCGGCATTTGGGCTCTCAGCGCCAGCCCCTGGACAACTCTGTACAGTCCGGGCGCTTCAGCCTCGCTGACAGGCTGGGCTCTGTACATCGCCAGGATAATCCGGTCCGAGAACCAATAGGTTCCGAAGTTCATCAGGAAGGCCATGACAAAGGCAATGCTCATCCCCTGGCTCCCGCCGAAGTAGCCTCCGATCAGGATCAGCAGGCCAGTCAGCAGTCCTAACAGGACTGTCGTTTTCAACGTGTTATTCATGATCCCTTCACCCTCCTCGATTCAACGCGCAGACACGCTCATTCCGCGCTGCTATCGCATTCTTCTTATACAGTAGTGCAGCATTTCCGGTGTGTCAAGGACAACCGGTTCAGGGGTGGACCCTGCGGAGCAGCCCGCGTCTTTTGACCGGCACAAGCCCCTCCTCCTCGCGACCCTCCCACTGTTTCATCTCGGCATCGAATTGTTCGGCCATGGCCCGCAGCAGTTCATTCATCTGGCGCTGCATCCGTTCCATCCGGTCTCGCATGTTCAGAATGACCTCGACCCCCGCCAGATTGACGCCGAGTTCCTTGGTCAGCCGTAGGATCAACTCAACCCGCTCCACATCCTCTTGCGAATAGACCCGCGTATTGCCCTCGGTGCGGGCCGGCCGGAGGAGGCCTTCCCGCTCATAGACCCGAAGAGTCTGCGGGTGGATATCGAACATCTCGGCTACGACGCTGATGGAATATCGACGCCGCCGCTGCCCCACCTGTGTCCCCCTTTCAGTTCTCCCGTATCAACGAACAGGTGCAGATAGTTACTTCCAGAGTGTGCGCCTCGGATCCTCCGGATGCAGGCGCCCAAACTCCCGGAACAGTTCCTGCGATCGCGTATCGAGGTTCCGCGGCAGAATAATCTTGATAGTGACGAACTGGTCGCCGCGTCCCGATCCCTTCAGGTGCGGCACTCCCATGTCACGAAGCCGAAAGACCTGCCCGCTACTTGTTTCCGGAGGGATTCGCATCGAGGCCTTCCCATCTACAGTGGGGACCTCGATCTTGGCCCCGAGCGCGGCCTCAGTCACGGTAATCGGCACCTCGCAGTAGATATTATCCCCCTTCCGTTCGAAAAAGGGGTGAGGGCGGACGCGGGTGACGATGTATAAGTCCCCGGATGCCCCCCCCAGTTGTCCCAGATGGCCTTTCCCCTGGACCCTGACGTTCGACCCATTTTCCACGCCTGGCGGGATCTTCACGGCGATTCGTTCGGCCTTGAGCACTGTCCCTACGCCATCACAGGAGTTGCACAGGGATGATGGCAGCTTCCCGGTCCCACGGCATCTGGCGCAGGCCTGATGTCCGCCAAAGAGTCCAGGCTTCCCTCGCACCCGTCCACTGCCTCCACAGGCAGAACAGGTGCGTAACTGGCCCCCCGTCCCGGCCCCTGTGCCTGAGCAGGAGGGGCAAGGGACGCGCCGCTGGAGACCGATCTCAGTAGAGAGACCTCGAACCGCATCTTCGAACTTCAGGTCAATGGCGTAATGGAGATCTTCGCCCTTTGATGGCCCGGTCTGGGCCTCCTGCCCATGTCGGCCAAGGAGATCAGTGAAGAGATCTTGTATCCCACCTGGGCCTCCGAGGTCAAACCGGCTGAAGTCGAACCCACTCGGCCCAGCCCCAGGCTGCTGACCCGTCTCAGCCCCTGGGCCAAATGGCTGGTGCCCGAACTGATCATACTGCCCGCGCTTGGCCGGGTCACTCAAGACCTCGTACGCCTCGGTAATCTCTTTGAACTTCGCCTCGGCCGCTTTATTGTTGGGGTTGACGTCAGGGTGGTGTTTCCTGGCCAGGCGCCGGTAGGCCTGCTTGATCTCTTTATCTGTTGCACCCCTGCTGACGCCAAGGACCTCGTAATAGTCGCGCTTATGCATACTTGCCATCAAAACCTCGGCCCGTGCTCTTCTAACAGACTCAACGAAAATGGGGGCTCAGGCAGCAGCGTAAACGCCCCTTCCGTGAACCCCCGCTCTCGCCACAATGGCTTCAACGCGTCGCAGCGATCATGCGCCCTTTGATTGGCCACAGCCTTTCACTGCCTATCACTTCACGTCGATCTTAACTTGCTTGGGCTTGGCCTCTTCCGCTTTCGGCATGGTGACTTCCAGCACGCCGTCCTTGAACACTGCCTTGATCTTGTCCTGCTGGACGACGGTAGGCAGGTTGAAGGCGCGCTGAAATGCCCCGTATGAGCGCTCGATTCGAAGGTAATTTTCCTCCTTGACCTCGCGCTCGAACTTCCGCTCGCCTTTCAGCATCAGGGTGTTGTCCTGCACCTGGATATCGATGTTGTCCCGGCTGACCCCGGGCAGCTCCGCCTTCATGACGATGCTGTCAGAGGTCTCGAAGATATCCACGGCGGGTGACCACATGGAGGCCGTCAGCCCCTCCTCGTCATCCATGCGGGTTCGGGACAGCGCCTGATCAAACAGGCGGTTCATCCGCTCCTGAAGCGTCGTGACATCGCGGAATGGATCCCATCGAACGATCGCCATCTGCGTCACCTCCTTTCTTCGAAAATAGCCGTCAGTAATCAGCGCTCAGCCGTCAGTCTCAGATAAAGCGGAGGAGTATATCGAAAAAGCTGATAGCTGACCGCTGCAAGCCGACAGCTTCCCATCTTATTTCTTATCACCTTTACCGCCGAGGTCCTCGAACTCGGCATCGACCACCCCACCTTCCGGCGCCCCCTGCGACGGCTCACCCTGAGCCTGTCCACCGGGGGCAGTCTGCTGGCTCTGGGCCTGCTGATAGAGCAGCTCAGCAAGCCGGTGGGAGGCCTTGGTAAGCTGATCAAGCGCCTCGCGTTGCTTGTCTACCTCTTCACCCTTCAGGGCTTCCTTGGCCGCGTTAATGGCGGTTTCCAGGGCGCCCAGTTCGGCGATCGGGAGCTTTTCGCGATTCTCGCTCAACATTTTCTCGGTCTGATAACACATGCTGTCGAGCTGGTTCCGGACCTCGATCTCTTCGCGTCGCTTCTTATCTTCCTCAGCACACCGGTCGGACTCTTTGACCATTCGCTCGATCTCGTCTTTGGTCAGTCCAGAGCTGGCAGTAATCGTAATCTTCTGCTCCTTGCTGGTGGCAAGGTCCTTGGCGGCAACATTGAGGATCCCATTGGCGTCGATGTCGAAGGCGACCTCGATTTGCGGAATGCCGCGCGGCGCCGGTGGGATCCCTACCAGGTGGAAACGGCCCAGCGTCCGGCTGTCCTTGGCCAGTTGCCGTTCCCCCTGGAGGACATGGATCTCCACGCTGGTCTGACTGTCGGCCGCCGTCGTGAAGAGTTCGCTCTTGCGGGTCGGGATGGTGGTATTCCGTTCAATCAGCCGAGTCATCACCCCACCCAAGGTTTCGATCCCCAGCGAAAGCGGTGTCACATCCAGGAGGACCACGTCTTTAACGTCACCGACCAACACGCCGGCCTGGATAGCTGCGCCGACCGCGACCACCTCATCCGGGTTGACCCCCTTATGCGGCTCCTTTCCAAAGAGTTCCCGCACGAGCGTTTGGACCTTCGGCATCCTGGTCTGCCCGCCCACCAGCACGACCTCATCGATGCTGCTGGGATCGAGGCCGGCGTCCTTTAAGGCCTGACGGCAGGGCCCGATGGACCGTTGGATCAGGTCCTCGACCAATTGTTCGAGCTTCGCCCTCGTGAGCTTGATGCTCAGGTGCTTCGGTCCGGAGGCGTCGGCCGTGATAAACGGTAGGTTGATTTCGGTCTCCAGCACCGTGCTGAGCTCGCATTTGGCCTTTTCCGCAGCCTCTTTCAGACGCTGAAGCGCCATCCGATCCTTCCGCAGATCAATCCCCTGATCCTTCTTGAACTCGTCCACCAGCCATGAGATGATCCGCTCGTCGAAGTCGTCGCCCCCGAGATGGGTATCGCCGTTGGTGGATTTGACTTCAAAGACCCCTTCACCCAACTCCAGGATCGAGACGTCGAACGTCCCCCCTCCCAGGTCGTAGACGGCGATCTTCTCGTCCTTCTTCTTATCCAACCCGTAGGCCAGCGACGCCGCCGTAGGCTCGTTCACGATCCGGAGCACCTCGAGGCCGGCGATCTTGCCGGCATCCTTGGTGGCCTGACGCTGCGAGTCGTTAAAATAGGCCGGAACGGTAATCACCGCCTGTGTGATCTTCTCCCCAAGATAGGCCTCGGCATCCGTCTTCATCTTCTGGAGGATCATGGCGGAGATCTCTGGCGGCGAATAAGATTTTCCTCTTACCTCAACCGAGGCATCGCCGTTGCTGGCCCGAATCACCTTATACGGTACCAGCTTGATCTCCTGACTGACCTCCTCATTACGTCGACCCATGAAGCGCTTGATAGAAAAGATCGTGTTTTCAGGATTGGTCGTTGCTTGCCGCTTGGCGACCTGACCTACCAGTCGCTCCCCCTCCTTCGAGAAGGCTACGACCGACGGGGTCAATCGACCGCCCTCGGCATTGGGGACGACCACAGGGTCTCCGGCCTCCATGATAGCCATCACCGAATTGGTGGTTCCGAGATCAATACCGAGAACTTTTGGCATCTCTTGTCCTCCTTATAAGAAATTGTCAGCGTTAATGAACCGAGTCAGAACTTGCTCTCCGACTATTCTCACACAGAAAATACGACATTAGTCTATTACTGTCAAGATTATATGACAAAATATTTTTAGATATTCACTGTCTCATCAAAAAAGCTCCAATCGGAAGGTCTCTTGACTTACCGTACTGTGTGGCGTAATGTTACTGTAATCGGTTGAATTCATTGGGGGTTCATCCTCCGCGGCGTGCCGCGAGTTCGCCATACCGGCGGACCCCGGATCGGAGTCCGGGGCAGGCGCCGGTATCCAGAAGGTCCAACTGGATTCCGTGTCGAGCACGGAATGACGAGCCAGCACAGCAGACGATACCCTTCGGCTTGCCGTAAGATAGTTCATTCTCAGAGTAACACACTCGGTCTTCAGTCTTTGTTCGAGGAGGGAGGATTGGAACCAAACTCTACGCATATCGTCGTCCTTATTACCGCAAGCTCAAGACAAGAGGCTGAGATGATCGGACACGCGCTGGTAGAGTCCAGGCTGGCAGCCTGCGTGAACATCATCCCGGATGGCGTGTGCTCCCTCTTTTGGTGGCAGGGAGCGATTGAACGTCAAGAGGAGATGCTCATGTTGGTAAAGAGCCGAAGTGATCTTCTCCCGTCCATCATCGAGCTGGTCAAAGGGTTGCACTCTTACACGGTGCCGGAGGTGATTGCGCTGCCCATTGTTGCCGGATCCTCTGACTACCTTACCTGGGTGGATGAGTCGTTACGGCAAATACCATGATGCTCGCCGGAGGTCGCTTGTCATGGTGACTTAAGAAAATAGCCTTCAGCTATCAGCTTAAGATAAAACAGTGGGCGTATCAGAAGAACTGGCCGCTGAAGGCTGATTGCCGCCTCAGATGAATTGCTTGACAAACCGATCGAAGCAGGGTATAAGATTCTGCAACTGCCCGCTACCGTAGGGGCCCTTCAGACAGCACGGATCGCCACGGCTTCTTGATTCTTGCCAGCTTTTGCCTATTAACCCTGACAGGAGGTCAAGATGGACCCTCGATTCTCTCGAACACTCCTAGGGGTAGCGGTCGCCATTTCGTTGAGCGTCTCGCCCTTCGCCTCTACTCCAGCCTTCTCTGCGAAGTATCAGGCTCCCGGTAATGGTCTCGCTAAGATCCCACAGCGACACAGCCTCTCCGATAATCAGCTTACAGCCGCTGTGGTATTGCCTCCTCATGGGTCGAGTATCCACCCCCAGAGCAACGTCCTCGACAGAGCGCTTCGAACACCAGGCGACCACGAGGAAGCCCTTCGGAATGGGTTGGTTCATTCTTCTCAGGGAATGCAAGCATTGGCCGCGGGAGATCGAGTCGGGGCTCAGAAAGAGCTGGAGACCTCAAGGAGCGTCCTGTCAAAGCTTCCTGAGACGGCGACTTCGGATGAACTGCGGCTCAGGCTTATCGAAGAAACGGCGCTCCTCCAGGCGGCGCTTTCCGGCGCCCTTCCAGGTAAAGAAAAAGAAGTAGATAGTCAGACAAACGAGCGAGAGGAAGAGGAGAACGAAGCTGATACGGAGGCGGCCCCCGACCTCGTTGTTTCCGAAGAGGAGCCGGTCCTCGCGTCTCCAGGTAGCGAGATGCTGTCGATCCCTGAACTGGACCCGAGCGACTTTGATGTACCGATCGAACTGAATGAACAGGTTAAGGCGTATATCCTCTACTATCAAACCCGAAAATCGGGAGTGATGAGCCGGGCCTTTGAGCGATCAGGTCGCTTTCTGCCGATGATGCGCCGGATCTTTCGAGATCACGGCCTCCCGGAGGACCTCGTCAACCTGGCGTACGTCGAAAGTGGTTTCAACTACCGCGCTTATTCCAAGGCAAAAGCATCCGGGATCTGGCAGTTCATCGAACCGACCGGGAATCGGTATGGGATGAGGGTCAACTACTGGCTTGATGAGCGGCGGGATCCGGAAAAGGCGACCCACGCGGCGGCCTCCTACCTGAAAGACCTGTATGAGATGTTTCAATCCTGGCCGCTGGCTCTGGCCGCATACAACGCAGGGGAGTATCGGATTCAGCGGGCCATCGAACAGCAGGGAACCACCGATTTCTGGTCGTTAAGGCTTCCGAAAGAAACTGAGCTCTTTGTTCCCGCCTTCATGGCGGTTACTATTATTGCCAAAGACCCAGATCGATATGGTTTTACCCCACCGAATGAGGCGATCTGGGAGGTAGAGCGTGTGTCAGTACCGGGGGCCATTGAGCTGCGTTCTGTGGCTCGGGCGGTGGGCGTGTCGTCCGATCTGATCCGGGATCTGAATCCGGCCCTGATGCGCGGAGTGACTCCCGTACACGCTTCCGAGCACGAGATTCTGCTGCCGCCGGGCGCCAAGGAGATCCTCCTGGCCAACCTCGATCAGCTCCCCCGGTACTCGTACCGTGAGCCGGTCAGGACAGCAACGAAATGGCATCGGGTCAGAAAAGGGGAGACGTTGGAATTGATCGCCTCTCGGTACCGGACTGCCCCTGCCGTGCTTGCCGGCCTCAATGGGCTGAAGGTTGGCGACAGGCTGAAGGTGGGGGCGCTGCTTCGATTGTCGTCGGCTACACCAGCGAGAAAGTTGGCCTCAGCCTCAGGTCGAATCACCCAGCCCCAGACTGCTGTAGCGAAGGTCTCGAAAGCCGCTTCGCTCGCGAGCTATGCCGTCCATGTCGTCAGGCGTGGCGACACCCTTTGGGGGATCGCCAAGGCCTATGCGGTGACACCAGAGGAGTTGCGACAATGGAACGACTTGGAGCGCCGGGTGGATCTCAAACCGGGTCAGGCGTTACAAGTTGTCGCTCAGGCTGCGAAGAGCAGCCGTAAGGTGGGCCGGGGCCCTGCTGCTTCCATAACCCCCACTTTGTACTACCGGGTGAAAAAGGGCGACACCCTGTGGGAAATCGCCAGGGTCCACGATGTCACGCCGGGCGAACTCCGCCGTTGGAACGACTTAGGGCATAAGGCCACGCTTTGGGTGGGTCAGAAGTTAATGATCCACGTCAGCGAGAGCTAACAAGACACTCGCTCCGACCCATCGTTGAATTCGGGTCGTCGGATGTCATCACATGCGGCACAGGTCTTCTCACGTCATTCGGCGCTCACTTGTGCCACCAGGCGGAGCTAACCGGCGTATTCGGTTCATTGCAGGCGTCGCCTTCATTGCTGTAAGCTTTCTGGTCTACCCATCCTACCTTGTGATTCCACTTCTTCCACTTTCCGGTACGATGAAACTGGGCATCACTCTCCTCGCTTCGCTTCTGAGCTGGGGGATGTTCGGCGCCGGCTTCTATCTGAGCGGACGAGAAGGGTATGACTGGCTCAAGCAACGCCTTCGCCGCTGATCCGCGTCGAGCACATCGATCGTCCGTTACCCGTCAGGTATAGTCCGTCCAATACTTCCCCATATCTCTTGTTCGCCTGTAGCCAGCCGTACTCAATACGTTCCATCTGTAGAGGCTTGCCGATTTGTCCCCATCGTTTTCACCAGAGCTGAGCGAGATCATATACGCCAAAAAGCGTATTGACTAATGCGGCCATCTAGTAGATAGTGCGTGGTCGTATACCTGCGTCTATGTGCGATCTCACAGTGAAATAGGATAGTTTACGATGAAATACTTCTCATGCTGTAGCCAGTTCTTGTTGGCCGTGATAGCATGCGCCTGAGTAGATACAGATACTACACAGCTCATTTATGGACGGTATGACAGTATCGTGTGCTCTTCAGACAATACTGAGCGCCGGCTTTCTTAAGCCGAAAAGGAGGTGATTCTTACAGGTTCATGTAGTGCCAGGCGCGGCTTCTTTTTCTTTACCTATGCTGGTGGCAGTCGTGTTCCGTGTGGCGGAGTTCCCGTCGATACCTGGTAAATCTGGTAAATGAGGAGGCGAATACGGATGAATGAGATGAGCATCACAGACAACTTGCTGGTACGAGGCAAGACTAAGAGTAAAGGGTTTGCGCTGATCGTCGCGTTGTTGGGAGCGCTTGCCGCCGTCTCCCCCGTTTCAGCGGCCCAGAGCCCACAGGTCCGGATGGATCCTAGCAACATCCCGCAGTTTGTGCAGACCCTGGCAGGGCTTGATCTCGGCGCAGTAGTCGGATCAGCTCCTACCGGTGTAGGCCTCAAGGTTTATGTCGGCGCCGATGCCATCGTCGGGTCGACCGAGATCCACATCTGCGAGTTCGACGCGAGCGTATTGCCCCCGGGTACACCGGGCGTGGCCGCGAAGACGCGCTCGTGGGGATACATCGTAGGCAGTGCTTGTCCTGCTCCAGGAACGCCGGAATACACGCAGGACAGCTATATCGGCCCGGTGCTCGTGAACGTCCGTAACTTACCCTCTACCCTGAAGTTCGTCAACGACCTCGGGAATGCCGACTCGACTGGAGTGCTGGCGTACAAGTATTCCGTCGATCAGACGGTGCATTGGGCCGACCCGTTGAACGGCGAGGTTGGTGACTGCGCTCACCAGGCGGAAGAGGGAATCATTCCAGTATTTGGCTCTGCGTGTGCTCAGAACTACGCTGGCCCTATTCCGGCGGCGGTCCACCTGCATGGCGGCATCTTCCCACCGGAACTGGACGGCGGTCCGGATGCCTGGGTGACGAGCACTGGTCTCAAGGGTCATGGCTATTACACCTCTGCCCCAGCCCCGAGCAATGGCTTCACCTACAAATATCCCAACGCCCAGGAGGCTGCGCCGCTCATCTTCCACGATCACATCCTGGGCAACTTACGGCTGAACCTGTACGCGGGAATCGCCGCCGGCTACATCATTGAGGACAACACCATCATTCCGACAGATGCCACTGGGGTCTGGGGGAGCACCGTTCTCGCTGTTGCCTCCTGCGACCCGAAATCGAAAAAATGCCTGCCTTCGAACCTGCAAGGCACCGCCGAAATCGTCCCGGTCATTATCCAGGATCGAATATTCGACACCAACGGACAGCTTTTCTGGCCGGCTGATAGTGCGGGCGGCGTCCTGTCGAGCCCTAACCCAGAGCATCCCTATTGGGCGCCTGATTTCCTGGGCGATGTTATTGTCGTCAACGGTAAGGCGTGGCCCTATAAGGAGGTCGAGCCAAAGCGTTACCGCTTCCTCTTCATCAATGCCTCCCACTCCCGTATCTACAATCTGAATCTGGGTATACCGTTCTATGTGATCGGCACCGATGGCGGGTACCTGGATAAACCGGTCAAGGTGGATAACCTGCTCATTACATCCGGCGAGCGGTATGAAGTGATTATCGATTTTGCCGGCCATGCCGGACACAACATGGTCCTCACTAATAACGCTGCGGGGCCATACCCGAACGGGACAGCGCCGAATCCTTCGACACTTGGCAACATCATGCAGTTCCGCATCGCGTCGGCGGTGACCACTCCGGACAACAGCTATGACCCGGCCTCCGGCAAGTCGCTGCGGGGCAAAAAGGCGAAGCTCGTACGCCTGGTGAAACCGACTAAAGGGAAGCTGGACGTGAAGAAAAAGAAGATCGCCGCAACTCGACTACTCGTTTTTAACGACGTCATAGGCGCGGGTAAGACCGCAATCGATCCGGTCACCGGTGTGGAGACGGCATACCCCGGCGGACGGCTCGAGATCCTGTTCAACAATACCAAGTGGTCCGGCGAATCGGACAGGACCTATAGCGACTTTACGCCGATTACGCTCGGCGGAATTACCAACAACTACTCTGAATTTAATAGGGAAGGCAGCATCGAGGTCGTGGAGTACGTGAACTTGACTGAAGTCTCCCATGCTCAACACCTGCACGGAATAGAATTTCAGGTTCTCAACCGACAGCAACTTAATAAAGGCGGCTACACGGCGGCCTATAATGCGGCGTTCCCGGGAGGAGCGTTTATTCCCGGGTTCGGCCCGCCGTTGGACTACAGACCATCTGCGGCTTCCGGCAACAAATACGGCGGTAACCCTGACGTCAAGTCGCACCTGGTAGGAGGCGTGATTCCGCCTCGACCAGAGGAGGCCGGCTGGAAAGATACGGTGATCACCCTTCCCGGCCAGGTGACTCGAGTCGCTGTACGCTACGCGCCGACCGATCTGTCGACAAAAACAAAGGCGAAGGATCTGTACTTCCCCTTCGATCCTACCGGTTCCAGCGGGGGCGATCGGTACGGCTTTGTCCACCACTGTCATATGACCGAACATGAGGACAATGAGATGATGCGGCCCAACTTGGTCGATTTGAATCCAGACGCGCCGGCACCTGCGAGCAGGCTACTCAAAAAAGGCGTGGACTACTGATATCGCATGTGGTTGCCAACGCTTGCCGTATCGTTAGTTAGAACGTTTTCTCGGCTGTTATGCAATCCCCCCCAACCCTCTTTTGAGGGGTTGGGGGGGATTTTGCTGAGAACCACAACGTGTAAACCCATGGACGTATTGCAGGCTCATGTGGTATTAGGAAGGACGAGAAGATGGGAGCTACGGCACAGTTACTGAGCTTGAGATAAGGAGTGCTGGATCATGAAGAGGTTGTCAATCTATTTTGCAGTGGCGATAGGGATATTCGTCGGTCAAGATGCCTACGCCAGTTCCATCCAGGCGCAGGA
>DATMXF010000199.1:0-2491 GCA_035561835.1 Patescibacteria group bacterium | reverse complement strand
CGGGGGCGGGGAGGCGAAAGTCAACGTGGACAACAACGTCCCGGAAACCCGCGAACACTCCGGAGGATTCATGCAGATAGGCACAGGTATCGATGATCTGATCGAGGCAGCCGCATATACCCGGCAAGCCGCCTCCCCTATCCGGGGGCCGCCCGAGTTGCGCCGAGCATGATCGGAGACGCCCACCGGAGCCAAGAAGGGTGACGACGGTGGCAAGGTCCCGCAACGATGCACAAGAATGAGGGTCTGTCATGCAAGAATCACAGACGAACGATCGTTATACCGTTGAGTTTGAGGTTGCCGGCCCATTGGCGATGTTCGCGAGACCAGACACGGGTGGAACCCCGACGTCCTATCCGCTGCCGACTTGGTCTGCCGCTAAGGGTCTTTTCGAGTCGATTGCCTTCTTCGCCGATGGCGCGGCATGGATCTGTCCGGTGAAGGTCGAGATCTGTCACCGGGTCGGCGAACCCGGAGGGCAAGTTCGATTCCAGCGCTATACGACGAATTACGGCGGTCCCCTCCGCAAGACCGATCTGTTCAAGAAAGGTACAGCGCCAGGTGGAAGCAGTATGCAACTTTTCGCAACCGCGATAAGCGAAGCATGTTACCGACTTCACGGAATCGTTGTCGGCCCTCCCTCACGCGGTTCCATCAATGCCCGCCACTATCTCAAAGACTTATTCGACCGGAGACTGAAACGAGGCGAGTGCTTTCGCACACCATGCCTCGGCTGGAGCGAATTCACCTGTAGCTACTGGGGGCCATTTCGCGAAGGATTGACCGTGGTGGACGGTGCCATATCCCTGAAGGTGCCCTCCATGCTCCTTTCCGTTTGGGATTACCCGACCAATGGGAGATACGCTCCCATGTTTCGCCAGGATGTGGAGGTTGGAAAGGTTCTGGGTGGGGTGATGGAGTACGACGTGCCAGCTATATGGTTGATGGAAGCCCATCGGAGGGAGGTGGCCGATGCTTAATGAGCTACTGATCGCCGAGCGCGGGGCGAGGCAGGCCGGTCTCAATATGGCACAACTCCACCAGGATGTGAAAGATTGCGGTCGCGTTCCGACTCTACTCGTGCGGCTAGCCACTGACGGGTGCATCGTATCGGTGAGACCGGTGCCGCCTGAAGTGAGGCCCTGGACACTTCGTGACGGACAGAACAACAGCTTTCCGTTCGTATCGCTGCCACAGCTTCCATTGCTGGATGTGGCAGCTGATGACGAGCGACGAAAAAGAGTTGTGAGCAGGAGGAACGAAAGCCGGCGGGCTGCGCTACTCGCGCTTACTGAGGAGGTGGATCTGCGGGCTGATGGCTTCGACGACTGGCCCGGAGAGGGATTAACGAGTCGCCTGCGCGAACGGCGGCAGCAACTAGCGGCGCTCGACGGTAGCGACATGAACGTGGTACCTGCGACCATCGACCGTTTCCTCCGCGCCTGTGATTCCAAAATCGGTGGCGACCCGCGACGACTCTTGTACAGCGTGGGGAAGCATCTCGTATTTGAACTCCGTCAGAGTGCTGGGGATGACTGGCTTGATGTGGCAGTTGCGCTACTGATGGGAAAGTTTAACGCGAAGAATGGAAAGTGGGAGCGGAGCGGAGCCTTACTCTTTGAAGCCGATGACTCCCAAGTTTCCATCGTCAACCAAGAAGTAGCCATCCGGGTGAGTACCGTGCTGAGCATGGCTCAGCAGATTGGGGTTGATGGGGTCAAAGCGGGTATCTGTGGACTTACGGGTGACGAAGGCATTTTGCTCTCCGGAAATTTCCCGCAACCCAACCTCCGGGTCTTGGGCCAGACGTTCCTCTTTGCTAAAAATAGAGACATACCGGCAAACGATCGATACGGCCGTTTCGCTACCGAGGCGATGCCTGTAGGACACGATACGGCGAGCCGCTTGAGAGCCGCGATTACAACCTTGACGGCCGACGAGCGTCTCAACGTAACTTGGCGCGCGATCCCTGGCGAAGCCCTTAAGCAGAACGATTTGCTCCTGGCCTTCGTGGAAGCAGTCCCAGACGCTCCGGTGGCCGGAATGTTAGCGGGGGGCGAGGAGGACGAAGACTACTCCGAGGAAACTCCAACGACTGAACCCACCGGCGCCGAATCGATTGCGGCCTTCGAAAAGCGGACCGAACGGCTGATCCACTCGATTAGAGGGCGGGTATCCGGTGACTTCCGTCAGACGCCGGTGCAGCTCGCAATACTTCGCAAGGTTGATCCGGCCAACCGCAAGGTGGTCTACGGAGGGACTCCGACGGTCGCCGAATTGTACGATGCCGCCACGGGCTGGGCAGCGGGTGAGCGGAACATGCCCCCGTGGCTTGCGCTGCCGGAGTTGCGCAAAGGCAGCGACAGGCTCGTACCAATGACGCCGCCGCACATCGCTCCGCTGAACGTGATCCCCTTCAGTAAATACCTTTTTAGCCACCGTGGAACTCAACGGCAGGAGACCGTCGGTTTACCGGCCGCAGAGGCATTAG
>DATMXF010000198.1:0-12676 GCA_035561835.1 Patescibacteria group bacterium | reverse complement strand
TTTCCGCGGGACCCTCCAGGAGCTTCTGAAGCTGGCAACAAAGACTTGACGTGTAGTGACATTGTCGGTATGTTGTAAATATGGGTGCTATTCGCTTTGTCTGGGACGAACGAAAGAACGCCATCAACAAGAGGAAGCATAGCGTCTCGTTCGAAGAAGGCCAGACAGTATTCGCCGATGATAATGCCTTGTTCATGCATGATCCCGATCACTCAGAAGATGAAGACCGATTTCTTCTCTTGGGCCTCAGCGCGAATGCCCGACTGCTTGTGGTATGCCACTGTTATCGAGAAGAATCGGATACGATCCGTATCATCTCTGTCTGGAAGGCCACCAAATCAGAGACATCACAATACATACGAAGGAGAAGCATATGAGAAAGGGATATGACTTTTCAAAGGCAACAAGGAATCCTTACGCCAAGCGCGTAAAGAGACAACTCACCATCCGGGTGGATGATGCAACTATTGAATATTTTAGAAAACTCGCCGAAGAGGTAAGCCTGCCGTATCAAACGCTGATTAATATGTATCTTCGTGATTGTGCGGCGTCAGGGCGTCGATTAGCAATGAAATGGATACCTGCAGCATAACATCGGCCAACCATTGCCTACACACGGATGGCCGTCAGCCTCCGGCTGCCGATCACCGGCGAGGCATACGAGCGTATCAGGCATGACACAGAGCGAGCGAAGCAAGAGCCCTCGCGCCAGGTGATCGCTGGGTCGACCTGCCTACCGGCAGGTAGGAGGCGAGACACAGGGCAAAAGCCTGCCCTGAGCCTGCCGAAGGGGCGTCACCGCGAGGTGGGGTGCTCATAGCGGCAGGTAGAAACGATAAGCCAACCGTAAATCCGGGGGCACCTTCCTTAATTCAGAGGCTGGGGGTTGCGGGATTCAGTCCGGTGTCAGGCGATTTTCACTTCGAGCTGTTTGCCGAGGGGCCGTTCTATGATCAAGGGCTTAGATGTCTCGCGACTTGCGATACTCGGCGAGAGACATGGAGTCACGCTCCCGCTTGACCTTATCGAGCATTTTACGGAAACGCAGGCTCCTTTCGAGGAGGTAGTCCTCGATGTCGCGATCCTCGATGTGTTCGATGACTGCGGTGATCTTTCCGTTCTTTGTCACGAATACCGGCTCCTCTTCGGCAGTCTCCAGATGCTTCGCGAAGTTGTTCCGTACCTCTCCCATAGGTGCAATCTTCATCGCTGCAACTCCTTATAATAGGGTAGAGTCTGGTCCTGCGAATTCTTTGGGGAGGGTGGCAAGTATACGGCCTAGGTCAATCCGGCCTTTATCTCTCACTTGTCAGTCGTATTACGATTTTGAGATTCTGACAAATTCCGCGTAAGTGAGACCGGTCTGACTGAGCATTCTGTAGAATAAAGGAGGAGGGATAGCTCTACCATGCTGGTGGCTCACTCGCACCTGAAGGATAGTTCTATCGGGAAGGACTTTCTGCCACGTCTCGTGCTTTGTCGATCGAACCAAAAGGAATCCGCTGCTACGCAGGACCTTTCTGAAGTCAGCATAGGTATACGGCATTCTTTAGGCAAAGAGCGCCTTCACCTTTTCTCTTGACCCCATTTCATGGACGACCTTGACAAAAGGAGCATGGGCTGCGCGATTGGGGCTCATGCTGAATAGATCATATTCTTCCATGTATTGCGCTGCGTAGTCGAGGGCCATATCAACAAGATCTTCGAATGCGGCCTCAGGCGTGTCCCCCTCTGTGGCCAGATCAAGCTCCGGGCAGGCAATAACATATTTGCCCTCAGAAGGTTCGACAATGGCCGTTAAGGCCGTTGCACTTTCTTTCAGAATAATGGCCATCCTGTTTTTACCTCTTGTTTTCTTATAGCAGACAAGATAGAAAAGGGCAAGGTGATCCTGTAGAGGGGTAGCAGGATAAGGTCTTGGGATTATGGGGTCGAATACGACTTGGCAGCTGTGACCGATATCATCGATCTTGTCCTGAATGACATTGGAGGTGGTCATGGGCTTGCAGGCACTTGAGCTGCATGATAGAGGGCAGCCTTGCGACCATCACGTTGAACCGCCCGAACCTCCTAGGGGTAGGGTAAGTCTGCCCCTACGGGAAGGGGTGTGCGGAGAAAAGGTGTGAAGTTCGAATTGACTGAGGAGCAGCGCTTGTTTCGGGAGATGGTGCGCGACTTCGCCGTCAGAGAGGTCGCCCCCATGGCTAAGCGGGTGGACGAAGAAGGGCTGTTCCCGCAGGAGACGGTCAAAAAGATGGGGGAGCTTGGGCTGATGGGCGTGGCGATCCCTACGGAATACGGCGGCGCCGGGTCGGACAATGTGTGCTACGCTATCGGTATGGAGGAGATCGCTCGAGCCTGCGCCTCGACCAGCGTCATCATGTCAGTCAATAACTCACTGGTTGCCGATGCCCTGTATAAGTTCGGGTCAGAGACCCAAAAGCAGCGCTACCTGATCCCGCTCGCCGGCGGCAAGCTGCTCGGCTGCTTTGCGCTCAGCGAGCCAGGCGCCGGATCGGATGCGTCGGCTCAGCAAACTCTTGTCACGAGAGACAATGACGTATTCGTACTGAACGGGACGAAGAACTTCATCACGAATGCCTTGGAGGCTGATCTAGCGCTGGTCTTTGCGACGGCCGATCGCGCCCTTCGGGCCAAAGAGGTCTGTGCCTTCCTGGTGGAGAAGGGTACGCCGGGCTTCACCATCACGAAGGTGGAGAAAAAGTTGGGGCTCAAGGGCACCAGTTGCTGTCAGGTCGTCTTTGAGGATTGCCGCGTGTCGTCCGACAACCTGTTGGGCGAGGTTGGGCAGGGGTTCAAGATCGCCATGGTCACCCTGGATGCCGGGCGGATCGGCATCGCGGCGCAGGCGGTGGGGATCGCCCAGGCTGCGCTGGACATCTCGCTCAGGTATGCCAAGGAGCGGGTTGCCTTTGATGAGCCGATTGCGTCGTTTCAGGCGATACAATGGATGATTGCTGATATGGCGGTGCAGATCGAGGCGGCGAGGCTGCTCACCTATCGGGCGGCCTGGCTGAAGGACAAGGGGCTTCGGTACACCAGGGAATCGGCGATGGCGAAGCTGTTCGCGTCGGAGACCGCCAACCGGGCCGCTACGAAGGCACTGCAGATTCACGGCGGCTACGGGTATCTGTACGATTTCCCGGCCCAGCGACTGTTTCGCGACGCTCGCATCACCGAGATCTACGAGGGCACGTCCGAGATTCAACGTTTGGTAATCGCGCATCAGCTATTGAACTGACCCGATGCAGAATGCGTAGGGACGCCCCTCGTGGGCGCCCTCACGTGGCGAGGTGCCAGGTTCCGCATATTAAACTCGAAACCCCAAACTCAAAACTCGAAACTTGGAGAATATGAACATCGTTGTGTGTATCAAGCAGATTATCGATCCCGAGACGCCGATGAGCCAGTTCGCGATCGATCCCCGAACCAAGCGGCAGGCCCCGGGGAACAACCCGCTGGTCATCAGCCCTTACGACGCTAATGCCCTCGAGGTGGCCATCAAGCTTAAGGAGAAGCAGGGGGCCAAGGTGACGGCCGTCAGTGTCGGCGGCGCCACCACGACGACCGCGTTGAGAAGCGCGCTGTCGATGGGCGCCGACGAAGCGATCCTGGTCAATGATCCCCTTCTCGCGGGCTCTGATCAGCGAGGGATTGCCCATGCGCTGGCGAACACGATTCGGAAGGCAGGCACATATGACCTGATCCTGACCGGCTGCGAGTCGGGGGACTGGGCCGATCGTGCTGTCCCGGCGTTTCTGGCCGAGGAGCTCGGGATCGGGTACGTCGGCTATGTCACCCGAATCGAGGTGAGGGATGAACAGGTTGTCGTCCGTCGAGTAGTGGAGGATGGGTACGAGCTGATCGAAGCCAAGATCCCGTTCCTTGCTGCTATCAGCTCTGACGAGACGAACACCGCCCGCTACGCTAAACTTCGGGATATTATGACGGCCGCCAAGAAGACGATCCCCGTCTGGAAGTCGGCGGATCTCGGGCTTGACCCGGAGAGGATCGGTTCGGGTGCGGCTAAGGTCGCGATCACCGATGTCTATATCCCGGTCAAGGAGTCCAGGTGCGAGATGATCGAAGGGAATACGCCGGAGGAAAAGGCTGCGAACTTGGCGGTGAGATTGCGCGAACTCAAGCTGATTTGATGAGAGGGGATCGATGCCCGGCATATTAATATTGGCGACGACGAAAGACGGCAGGCTCTCGCGAGATACGTGGGAGTTACTCACAGGCGCGAGAAGGCTGAAAGAGAAGCTGGCCGAGCCGGTGGCGGCGGCCCTCTTGGGAACAGAGGTCGGTGCATACGTCCCATTGCTGTTCGCGCATGGCGCCGATAAGGTCTATCGCGCCGAGCACCCCTTGCTCGAAGGGTATCAAGGCGATGCGTATACACTCGCCCTGCATCAGGTCTGCGAGCGCGCTCAGCCGACCGTGGTGCTGCTGCCTGGCGATGTGATGGGGCGCGAACTGGGCCCGCGTCTGGCGTATCGGCTCCAAGCCGCCTTTGTTGGGGAGTTCATCGACTTCGATCTGGACCAGGCATCCGGTCGGCTGCAGTTCACGCGCCAGACTTACGGGGGAAAGGCGATGGCGGTTGTGCAGCCTCGCGTGAATTCGGTTGTGGCAACGGCTAAGCTCCGGACACTGGAGCCGGCCGCCCAGGAGGAGGGCCGGACGGGCGAGGAGATCCGGGTTGATGTCGCTTTGGAAGCCTCGCAGCTCAAGACCCGCCTCATAGGGAAGGTCCAGGAAGAGGCGACCGGCATCAATTTGGGGGATGCGAAGATCGTGGTGAGCGGTGGGCGTGGGGTACATGGGCCGGAAGGGTTCAAAGTCCTTGAGGAGCTGGCACAGGTCCTGAAGGGCGCGGTTGGCGCCTCGCGGGCGGCGACCGACGCCGGATGGGTCCCGCCCTCCTGGCAGATCGGCCAGACCGGCAGGAACGTCAGTCCGGAGCTGTATCTTGCCTTCGGGATCTCCGGCGCGACCCAGCACGTTGCCGGAATATCCGGCTCGAAGACTATCGTGGCGGTGAACACTGACCCTGCGGCGCCGATCTTTAAGGTGGCCCAACTCGGTATTGTCGAAGATTGGAAAGCCGTGGCGACCGCGATGATCGAACGCTGTAAGGAGTTAACGCGGGCATAATATTGCGTTAGGTGCAGAGGATAGGGGATAGAGTATAAGATGTAGGACGTGGACGGAAAACTAACGGGATCGCCTCTAAAACCCTACACCCTACACCCGAAACTGGAATAGCCATGACCCCCATGCGCGAGGTCTACTGGAACATCCCTGGGCACCTGTTCCTGTACCTGCTGTTCTTTCCCTTCCTTATCGTTTGGCTCTATGGCATCTACCGGCATACCCGCATGATACTCTCAGGAGAGCCGGCTGCAGTCTTGGGCAGCCTATGGGGCCGGCTCAAGGGCGTGGTTGAAGATGCCGCTTGGCAGCGGCGAATCGCCAAGGATCCCCTCTCAGGGCTGCTGCACCGTTCGATCTCCTGGGGATTTGCCGTCCTCTTTATCGCGACCTGCCTCGTAGCCCTTCAGGATTATTTTGGCATCCCGACACTGCGCGGACAGTTTTACCTCTATTTCATGTCGCTGACCGTCGATCTGTTCGGGCTGGCGGCCATTGCGGGCGCGCTGATTGCGCTTGCCCGGCGCTATGGCCTGCGACCCGATCGGCTCCTGCAGCCTCGCCTGGCCGAGAGTTACGGCGTACTGCTTGGGCTGCTCCTCATCATCCTGGTGACCGGGTTTCTGATTGAGGGGCTGCGGATTTCGGCTACGGCCGATCCATGGGGCCGCTGGTCGCCAGTCGGCTGGCTGGCATCCACCCTGTTTCGCGAGACTGAGCAGGTCCAGCAGGTGTTCCTCCATCGGGTCCTCTGGTGGTCCCATGCCATCGTCGCCTTCACTTTCATCGCCCTTCTACCCTATGGCGTGGGTATGCACATCACGTCCGCTGCCGCGAATGTCCTCCTGAAGAACCGGGAAGGCTCGGGGGTGCTGCGACCGATCGATCTGGACCGGGCGGAGCGATTTGGCGCCGGAGCGATCAACCGGTTTACCTGGAAGGATCTTCTCGACCTTGAGGCGTGTACCGAGTGCGGCCGCTGCCAGGCTGCCTGCCCGGCCTGGGCCACCGGCAAGCCGCTGACGCCAAAGGGGGTGATTATCGATCTACGAGATCACATGCGCCTGATTGCCGACGGAGAGGAGTCCAGAAAGATGGTCGGCGAGGTGATCACCCATGACGTCTTATGGGCATGTACTACCTGTGGGGCCTGCCATGAGGAGTGCCCGGTCTTCATCGAGCCGATCCCAAAGATCGTCGAGATGCGTCGCCATCTGGTGATGGAGGAGGCCGACTTTCCGGAGACGATGCAGCAGGCCTTGCGGAGCCTGGAAGAGCGGGGCCATCCGTTCCGTGGGGCGAGTGCCTCCAGGACCGACTGGGCGAATGGGCTTGGCGTAAAGACTGTTGCCGCGGACGGCCCGCCGGAGATCCTGTACTGGGTCGGCTGCACCGCGGCCTTTGATGAGCGGAACCAGCAGGTCGCGGCGGCCTTCGCGAAGCTGCTGCAACACGCCGGAGTCGATTTCGCGATCCTGGGGGAAGAGGAGCGATGCACGGGTGATCCGGCCCGCCGGATCGGAAACGAGTACCTCTTCCAGACGCTGGCCAGGGAGAATATCGCTACGCTGAACGGCTATGGCATCAAGAAGATCGTCACGACTTGCCCACACGGCTTCAATACGCTCAAGAATGAATACCCCAAGCTGGGGGGCAGCTACGAGGTCGTTCATCACACACAGTTGCTGGCCGATCTGGTGCAGGAAGGGCGCCTGCGGCCGGAGAAGCGGATCGATGGCGTGGTATCCTTTCACGACCCCTGTTATCTTGGGCGACACAACGGCATCTACGATCCACCCAGGCAGGTTCTCGGGGCGATCCCCGGGCTTGCGGTCAAGGAGATGGACCGGTGCCGGGAACACGGCTTCTGCTGCGGAGCGGGTGGCGGGTTGATGTGGTTTGAGGAGAAGATCGGCAAGCGCGTGAGCTGGGAGCGGACAGAGGAGGCGCTGGCCCTTCAGCCGCAGGTCCTGGCGAGCGCCTGTCCCTTTTGCCTGATCATGTTCGAGGACGCGCTGAAGGTCAAGGACGCGATAGGGCGAACCAGACCGCTTGACGTAGCGGAGCTGATGGCGCAAAGTATAAGTACATAGGGTTTAGGGTAGAGGGTGTAGGGGCTAGAGTTCCCCATCCTTTACCCTAGACCCTATCTCCTAAACCCTACTCTTGGGGTACGAGGATGTCCGACCAGAAGGATTTGAAGCGGATCGAGGAAGAAAAGGCGCGGTGGGAGGCCGAGACGCTGAAGCCCACCCTCGCTCAGACCCCTGAACGGGCAGAGCGCTTCACCACCGCGTCTATGACCCCGGTCGAGCGCCTCTACACCCCGGCCGACCTGGCCGAATGGGATTACCTCCATGAGCTTGGATTTCCCGGCCAATATCCTTACACCCGCGGGGTTCAGCCGACGATGTACCGCGGCAAGCTCTGGACCATGCGGATGTTCGCCGGGTACGGTACCGCCGACGAAACCAACCGACGGTTCAAGTACCTGCTCGAGCAGGGCCAGATGGGGCTGTCCACCGCCTTCGATCTGCCGACCTTGATGGGGTACGATTCGGATCACCCCTCTTCAGCCGGCGAGGTGGGCAAGTGCGGCGTTGCCATCGATTCGCTCGCCGACATGGAGACGCTGTTCGAGGGTATTCCGCTTGGCGAGGTCACGACCTCCATGACGATCAGCTCTCCCGCCGCAGTCCTGTGGGCGATGTATATCGTCGTCTGTGAGAAACAGGGCGTCCCGTACCATCAGATTGGCGGCACGCTCCAGAACGATATCCTGAAGGAGTATATCGCGCAGAAAGAGTATATCTATCCGATCGAGCCGTCGGTCCGGCTGGTGACCGACACCATCCTGTTCGGTGCGCAGCACCTGCCGCGTTGGAATACCGTCAGCATCAGCGGGTACCATATCCGGGAGGCGGGGGCAACCGCATTGCAGGAACTCGCCTTCACCCTGGCCGACGGAATGGTCTACGTGGAGGAGAGCATCAAGGCGGGTCTTGAGGTCGACGCGTTTGCCCCGCGTCTCTCCTTCTTCTTCGATTGCCACAACGACCTGTTCGAGGAAGTGGCCAAGTTCCGGGCGGCGAGAAGGCTGTGGGCGAGGATCATGCGGGAGCGATTCGGGGCGAAGGATCCCCGTTCCTGGCTGTTACGGACGCATGCCCAGACGGCCGGTTGTACCCTTACCGCCCAGCAGCCGCGCAATAACATCATCAGGGTCGCGATCCAGGCGCTGGCGGCCGTCCTGGGCGGGACGCAATCGCTGCACACCAACGCCATGGACGAGGCGCTGGCGCTCCCGACGGAAGAAGCCGCCACCATCGCGCTGCGGACGCAGCAGATTATTGCGCATGAAAGCGGCGTCACTAATACGGTCGATCCGCTGGCCGGTTCTTACTATGTTGAAACGTTGACGAATCAGATGGAGGAGGGGGCCTGGGAATATTTCCGGCGTATCGAGGATCTGGGCGGGATGATTCGGGCGATCGAGAACGGCTTCCCACAGCGCGAGATCGCTGATGCCGCCTACGCGTATCAGCAGGCTATCGAACGGGGTGAGAAGATCATTGTTGGCGTAAATCGATTTACGGTAGACGAAGAGGCGCCGATCCCGACCCTCACCATCGACCGTGAGATTGAGGCGCGGCAAATCGAACGCATACAAGCGCTTCGCCGCTCGCGCGACAAGGAGGCGGTGATGCGGTCGCTGGGGACGCTTCGCCAGGCGGCAGCCGGGAACGACCCGTGGGGAAAGGATCTGTTGATGCCGAGGATTCTTGATGCGGTTCGGACCTACGCGACCTTGGGCGAAATCATGGATGTCTTTCGCGATGTCTGGGGCGAATATACCGAGCCGAGCATCCTGTAACGGGATGTGAGAGCGCGTCAGGAACGGTCATTGCCGTGAAAGCCCCCCTCAGGGGTCATTGCGAGGGAGCGGAGCGACCGTAGCAATCTCACAGTAGTTGGAGTCATGGTTTTGTGCGGGCAAGAACGGGGAGATTGCTTCGCCTTCGGCTCGCAATGACCGGATTGCGTGGTGTGCAGGAGTATGAAATGGAAGGAGAACGAGACCGGAAGATTCGGGTCCTGATCGCCAAGCCGGGCCTTGACGGGCACGATCGGGGCGCCAAGGTCATCGCCAGGGCCTTCCGCGATGCCGGGATGGAGGTGATCTATACCGGGCTCCGGCAGACGCCGGAGATGATCGTGAACACCGCCATCCAGGAGGACGTGGACGCCATCGGCATGTCCTGTCTGTCCGGGGCGCATATGTATCTGTTCCCAAAGGTCATGGAGCTGCTGAGGGAGCGTGGGGTCGATGACATCCTCGTCTTTGGTGGCGGCACCATCCCTGCCGATGACATCCCAAAACTGAAGGCGGCCGGGCTCGCCACTATCTTTACGCCTGGCACGACCACGACCGAAGCGATCGAGTTCGTAAAACAGAACATCAGAAATAGAAGCTGAATATGAACCTGTCCCGCAAACCCTCATGCACCCTTCCTCTGGGATGCTGAGACCTCAAGAGGGGGTGTGAGCCACCCTCGATAGATTTCCTTTTCGGACCCTCCCAAAAGGGGTAGTGGTACATTGTGCTCTATGGTATTATAATAAACACAGGAGGTACACATTATGCCACAAACCACCACCATGACCGTGAGGCTTCCCGCTCAGGTGAAGGCCCGCCTCGAAAAACTCGCGAAGTCTACGGATCGCTCCAAAGCGTACCTTGCAAGTCAGGCTATTGAAGAGTACCTGGACGTCCAGGAGTGGCAAGTCAAGGCCATTCAGGACGCCATCCGCGAGGCGGACTCGCCGAGCCCGGTGTTCCATGAACATGAGGAGGTGCAGATGAAGCTCAAGAAGCTGACCACCAAGAGGTGTAGAACGGAGTGAGGGTCCGTTGGTTATCCCGCGCCGCCGAAGATCTGGAGCACCTCCATGCGTATATCGCTAAGGACAACCCGGAGGCCGCCGCCAGCGAGGCAGGGAAAGTGCTGGAGGCCGTAAAGCACCTCGGGGACTATCCCGCATCCGGACGACCCGGAAGGGTCCCGGGTACCAGAGAGCTGGTGATCTTACGTTACATCGTGGCCTACCGGGTCAAAGACGGAGTGGTCCAGATTCTTCGCGTTCTCCACGCGGCCCGCAAGTGGCCTGAGAGCCTCTAACCGAGAACCCTTCTTCCACCTTATTGCCCTGTCTAGTTTTCGGAGAGCATTATAGTCCTGCAACCCCCGTTTATCCTTCGACAGCGTTCAGGGTGAACGGAATACACGGTGGAAAGATTGATGTTTCTCCGTTTGTGCTGAATCCTTCGGCTAGGCTCAGGACAGGTCCGTCGAAGCCTTTGACAAGCAAAGTCGAACCGTAACTGGATGTGAGTCCACCCACCAAAAGGAGGGAGCCTCGATGCGGCCGGTGTACATGGTCTCAGGAGGGGTAAGCAAGTTCGCGAAGGCTCGGCCGGACGTCACCTTCCAACCGATGGTGAAGGAGTCGTACGACTATGCCCTCAAGGACCTTGGGCTTGAGCATCCCCGGTTTGTTGAGATCGTCGATGGCTCGGTCGCATCGTACTTCTCCGACCATTTCCAGCGGCAGTTGATGTCTGGCATCATGGTGCAGGACTATCTGGGGCTCTGTCCTAAGCCGAGCCACCGGGTCGAAGGCGGTGGCGCTACCGGCGGCCTCTGCTTTCAAGAGGCCTGGAAGTCGGTGGCCTCGGGCCTCATGGATGTATGCGTGGCCTACGGCTTCGAGACGATGTCGCATGTGAATACCTGGAAGGGGAACGAATTCATCGCCCTGGCCTCCGACGTGAGTTTCGACTACCCGGTGGGCGGTTTCTACAGCGGCTACTACGCGATGATGGTGGTTCGACACATGCAGGAGTTCGGCACGACCGTCGAGCAGATGGCCCACATCTCGGTGAAGAATCACAACAACGCCTTTCACAACCCCTATGCGCAAAAGCGTAAACTCCTCACGATCGAAGACGTACGTCGCGCGCCGATGGTGGCCTGGCCCTTGACCCGTTTGGATATCTGCGTCATGTCCGACGGGGCGGCAGCGACGATTCTGGCCAGCGAAGAGGGGATCAGCAAACTGGAGAAGGCTGGCGGCAAGCGGCTCAAGCCGGCCAGGATTGTTGGCATCGGTCGCGGGACTGACGCGATGCGGATGGCCGACCGGCCTCACCGCCAGGTGTTGCTGCTCCCGCATGAGCGGGCCAGCGACTATCGTGGTCTCAAGTACCCGGGCATCCACTCATTTCGGGCAGGCAGGATGGCCTCCAAGCTGGCCTATGAGATGGCCGGGATCACCAATCCGATCAAGGAGCTGGATTTCATCGAGTTGCACGACGCCTATACCTCCTCCGAGATCCAGACCTACGAGGACATGGGCCTCTGTAAGTACGGCGAGGGTGGCCGATGGGCAGAGGAAGGGAACCCCTTCCTGCCCAATCTCGACTACGGCCTTGCCCTCAAGAAGCCCGGGACACTTCCCGTCAACCCCTCGGGAGGCCTGATTGCCTGCGGCCATCCTGTCGGGGCCACTGGCCTGATGCAGGCGGTCTTTGCCTTGTGGCAGCTTCAGGGAAGCATCAAGAAGCATTTTGGGAACGACCGGCTACAGGTCAAGGGCGCCAGACGTGGGGCCATCCACAGCCACGCCGGCACCGGGACATACGTCACCGTGAGTATCATGGAGAAGGTCTGACCGCTGATCGCTGACGGCTATTTTCTAAGGAGGAAGCAAGCGATGGCGAGTGCCAAACGTGGGAAGCTAGATTCGAAGCTGAGAAATGAAGAGCCTGTCGCGTTGCCGGAAACCGACGATGGGACCGTCCTGTTCAATGTCCCGTTCCCCAAGGACTTGGCCCAGCTTAAAGCCATGGCGCCCATTATCATCAAGCAGTCCTACCAGATCGATTACATCCACAGCTACGGGCAGGACTCGCCCTTCTTCGCCGGCCTGGCCAACGGCAAGCTATTGGGGACCGTCTGCGCGAAGTGTGGATACAAATACGCGACGCCCAAACTCCACTGTATGGATTGCGGCAGCGAGTGCGACTGGTTCGAACTCCCCCAGGTCGGCGCGGTCCATACCTTCACGGTCTGTTACTTCGGGAGCGAGGAGTTCCTGAAGGAGACCCCCTTTGTGCTGATCCTGGTGGAGTGGCCTGGTATCGACACCCTGTTTCTCTCGCGGCTGCTCGGCGTCGATCCGCTGAATCCCTCGCTCGAGTGGGTCGGAATGAAGGTTCGGGCAAAATTCTGCCGCCTCTCCAAGTTCAAGCCGACCGACGTCTACTTCGTCCCGGCGTAGCGGTGATGCAAGCTACCTATCGTGACTATCCTCGTCTGGATGAGCGGCGGATCGGGCACTGCGCTGCGTACCCTGTCCTTACGACGTGTAGCGTAGGACGGCAGCGCAAAAGAGGATAAGCCAGCCAAGGAACAGAAGGGTCAGCCATGATCGTTCCCAC
>DATMXF010000197.1:0-5872 GCA_035561835.1 Patescibacteria group bacterium | reverse complement strand
AACGCTTATCCACGAGAGAGCATCTCCCCCAAGAGGTAGGCCGCCGCGGCGCATGGGCTGAGTGCGACAGATCCGCACTCGGTGAGTGCTGAGAGGTCACACGTCGGAAGATTCAGCCGCCTTGCGCAGGCCTCCCCCAGGAAGGCGCCGATCCCCACCGGCACTACAGGGAGGTGGAGGCCGTTCTCGATCCTGGAGAGCACCTGAAACATCCCCTCCGTGATCTGTTGGATCTGTTGCTCGGCGATATAGGCGGCCATAGCGTGAAGCTCGCCGGCCGTGAGATGCTGACTGTCTTCGCAGGCCACCCTGGCCAAGCGGCGGAGCGCCCCCTCCTTCGTCTTCTCACGGCCGTCAGGAGTGGCGCAGGTATAGTCCTCCGGCGCGAGCCTGCCTAATACCAGATGCACATCCGCCGAAATGGCGAAGTATTCGGCCGCGATCCGGCAGATCGTCCCTTGTATGGGGATCTGCGATACGATGGCGGCAACAGGCGTGCGGAGGGCGCCCGTGTAGATCAGCTCCCCGCGTGCCAACCGCTCGATGTCCCGTTTGCCCTGTGCGGCGATTCTCCCGCCTACGATCGGAATTAGATCGGTGGTGGTGCTGCCGATATCCACCATCAGGCAGTCCGGTTGCCGACTCGCCAATACCCGTGCCTCGGCGATCCAATTTGTCGGCGCAAGGGTAAGTAGTTCCACCTCACTTCCGTCTAAGCGAATGAGCCTCCCCTCAAGATCGACGGCGTACAGCGGGATCCCAGGGACCGCCTCTCTCACCGCGTCGATGATGTATGCCACGCCTTCGGCCCTGTCGTCGAACGCATCACAGAGCTCCCCAGTCATGGTCAACACCATCGCATCGGCTGATCCCAGATCGCTGTAGATCTCCTGCAGGAGTGGGCGAAGACCGCCGCTGTTGTTCCATAGCTCAAAATAGCGGCGAACCGCGTGCCCGCTTTCGGCGCGCCCGTTAGCGAACAGAAAGCGGGCAGCCTTCACGTTTGCGCCGCCGATATCCCATCCGATGACCCGAATCATTGCCGGTTCCCCAGGGTTCTCACTTCACAGGAACGTGTCGTAAACTGCGCCGATCCGACGACGTGTATCGCGGCAGGATCCGGAAGCGTGCCTGCTACGGCGTCAAGAATCAGGGCAGCCGGATTCTGCCGGAGGACCTTTCGGACGCCGACATACGAGGTCGTGAGGCGGGGGTTGACCTCGATGACCACCGCATCGCGGTCGGTCAGGACTAGATCGATTCCGACATATCCCTTCAGGCCAGGGATCGCCTGAACCACCTGGTTGGCTCGACGGAACGCCAAGGTGCGGAGCGGATGATCGAACGGGATACGACCTCCATGATACCTGAGCCTGCTCCGTCCTCTGATCTCCTGGAGGTTGAGAGTCAAGGGGAGAGATCGACTGCCGTCGGTGAGGAACGAGACGCTAGCGGCGACGCCATCGATGTAGGTCTGCGCAAGGAGTATCGCATCGGGCGCTTTTTGCCTGGCTGCCGCGATCGTTTGTTCCAATTCCGATTGTTGCCTGGCGATGAACACGCCGCGGCATCCCACCCCGTCAAGTGGTTTGACCACCACTGGGTAGCCAAGCCTGCGGCCTATCGACGCCGGGTCATCAGCGGACCGAAGGCGGAGCGTCCTGGGGGTAGGGATGCCGTGCGCCTTCAGCAGTCGGTATGTCTGCGTTTTATCGCCGGCTGCCTTGATGCCGGCAGCGCTGGACCCTATCACCAACTTGCCGCAAGCCTCGACTATCCCTGTCATCGCTTCGAGCAGACCGCTTGTCTCCGGAGCTATCAGAAACACGGCATCCGCCTCATCGACCATCTGTCGGAAGCATTGAGAGTAGCTGTTCCTGCTGTCAACAACCTGAAGGCCGGGACGAGTGTGGAGCTGTGGGAGGTATCTCCGGTCGACCTGCACGAACAGCCTATGTTCCTGAAGGTCAAGCAGATCGGCGAGCAGCGCCTCAAGCATCATGCGCCCTTCTGCCAGCAGCGTCGGCGGGATCGAGCTTTCACTCAACCCGCCGGCCGTGATAGATTCATGCACGACGATCTTCATCGTGGAGGAACAGCGGCCATTGCCATGCAGGTCATACCTGTTATCGATATCATGGGAGGGGTTGCGGTCCACGCCCGCCGCGGAGAGCGGTCGGCGTACAGACCGATCCGGAGTGTACTGCTGCAAGGAGCCGATCCTGTCGCCCTGTTGCGGGCATACCGTGAAACCCTCGAGTGCGATGTGGTCTACGTCGCCGATCTGGATGCCATCATGGGCCGCGGCAATAATCTGGCCATCATCGGCAAGATGGCGGTCTCTGAGCCGCAGCTTGAACTGCTGATCGATGCCGGCATTCACACTGCTCTGCAGGCCGGGCGGCTATTGGATGCGGGCGCGAAGAAGGTCATTATCGCCTCTGAGTCGCTGACGAGCCTCGACACGGCATCAGGGCTCCTCACCGTATTGGGAACCGGGAGGGCGCTCTTCAGCCTCGACCTTACAGCTCAAGACGTGACATGGCGAGAACCCTCAACCGAGTCAAAGGACGCGAGTGCGACGGCCTGCCGTCTGCTGTCACTCGGATTTCGTGAGGTCATTCTCCTAAGGATGGACAGGATCGGCGCGAGCGGCGGAGCAGATACGGAACTGCTCGGCAGGGTGGCGAGAGCCGCGCCCGGCATACGATTCATCGTGGGCGGCGGAATCGCGTCAGTCGCGGAGCTTGTCCTCCTCCAACGCGCCGGTGCGTCCGGGGTGTTGCTCGCCACCGCGCTGCACAGCGGCGCAATCACGCGGGAAGACCTGATCCGCACGAAGGCAGAAGCTTAGAACGCCTCTTCGTACGAGGCCTCTTGCCCGAACGATTCCTGCACGCCGACTCTGATTGTGACGACCCCTTCGCCCCCGTATCGGTTCTTGATCTCTGTCTTCAACTCGCCGCAGATATACCGGGCCAATAGCTCTGCGGTGGGGTTATGGATCGGAAGCAGCAATACATCTTCCGCGGGGAAGCTATACTGCTTTGTGCCATAGATCACCTCGACGACCGAACTGCCCTGCCTGATTTTCAAATCCTCATTTTCGGTCGGCAGCAGCATTCGGTGGTCCAGATGTTCGCAGATCTGTTTCAGAAGCGGCTTCACTGCGAGGAAATCCATGACGTAGTCGCTTGGCTGAAGCGACCCTTCGAGCTCTACCCAGGCCCTATAGTTATGACCGTGAAGCGACTCACACTGACCATTGCCGAAGAGCACAAAGTGGGCTGAGCTGAACTTGAGATTCTCGTGGTTCACCCTGATGCGAAACGCTGCCATTGTACCTCCTCACATGGTGGTTATGTATGGCTAGCTGGAAGCTATCGCACCGGCACGCCGGATGTCAAGCCGGATTTACTGTCTATTCCGTTTCCCATCTTATTTCGAAACAACCGCTAGACAGACAATGGGGCAAGTGATAGAATTTCGTTCACGCAAAATCAGACACCGGTGATGGTACGACTATCGCCGCGAAAATAAACGGGCGGTACGCCTTTCGCTGTGAAGTGACAGCGAGATCATTGTTGACCTGCCCTACATCGGAACCTGGTTCCGTTATCAATACAATCCATACGAAAGGAGATGATGCAGATGGCCAAGACGACCCCGCTCCTGCTCGGAATCGGCGGGGATAGTGGGACCGGGAAGTCTACGTTTGTCGGCGGCATCTATAAGATTTTCGGTCCTGAAAAGATTACCAACATCAATCTTGACGATTACCACACGTTCGACCGTACTCAGCGTAAGATCTACGGACTGACTGCCCTTCATCCGGCGGCCAATAACATGGCCTTAATGGGGAAGCACGCCTGGCAGCTCAAAAACGGCGAGACGATCATCAAGCCGGTGTATGATCATTCGACCGGCTGTTTCGCGGAACCTGAAGAGATCGAGCCAAACCAGATTGTCATCATCGGCGGTCTGTTCCCGTTTTTTACCCAGGAACTGAGGAACGTGTTCGACCTGAAGGTGTATCTGGACCCGGATGAGGAGCTGAAGCGGGCCTGGAAGATTCATCGAGATGCCGGAAGGCGAGGCTACAGCATTGAGCAGGTCATGAAGGAGATCGAGGCCAGGCAGGACGACATCAGGAGGCATATCGAACCCCAGAAGGAATATGCCGACATTATCGTCCGATTCTATCCTCCCAACGGCACCTGGAGCCCGCAGGATGATGCTCACCTGAACGTCCGTCTCTTCCTCAATCGAACCCTGCCGAAGACCGGCCTGGATGAACTGCTGCAAGAGGCGATGGGCCGGAAGACACGGCGGGCCGTTCGGCTGGTCGATGAGGACTATTATGGTCAGCCCTTCCATACCCTGGAGATCGACGGTTCCATCTCCCCCCAAACGGCGGCAGGGCTGGAGCAAAGGATCTGGGCCCATCTCCTCGCTCCGATGAAGTTGATTCAAGATCTGGCGCCGGATAAGCTCGGCAGTTTTGCCGCAGGCGAAGCATCCGGCCACAGCGATGCCCTGGCCCTTGTGCAACTCATATCGATCTATTACCTGCTCCAAGCCAGAGAGGCGCGGCAGCAGGCCCCGCAGGAAGGGCTCGCAGGGATAGTCGAGGGATAACCGATGGTAAGAATCGCGATCAACGGCTTTGGACGAATCGGGCGGCTGGCGTTTCGAGCGGCGTGGGAGCAGAAGGGGGCGCTTGATCTGGTGGCCATCAACGATCCGGCCGGCGCCCGCACCGATGCCTTGTTGCTGGAATTCGACTCGAACTACGGGGCCTTTCCTGCGAAGGTCGAGAGCGACGAAGGCAGTATGCGGGTCGATGGGAAGCGGATTGTGGTCTTCCGCGAGCGCGATTGGACCAAGCTCAACTGGTCGGATGTGGGCGCCGACATCGTGCTGGAGTGCAGCGGCCGGGGGACCAACCGGCCGGAGGCCGAAAAGCATCTCGCGGCGGGGGCGAAACGGGTGCTGATCTCCGCCCCGGGGAAGAGCGACGATCTGACGGTCGTGATGGGGGTCAATGAGGAACGATACGATCCGGGGCAACACCGGATTATCTCAAATGGGTCGTGCACAACCAACTGCCTCGCGCCGGTCGCGAAGGTCCTCCTTGATGCGTTCGGCATCCAGTGGGGGTTCATGAGTACGGTGCACAGCTACACCAATTCGCAGGCGATTCATGATCGCGGGGCGGAAGACGTGAGGGAATCGAGGGCTGCCGCCCTCAATATCATCCCGACCGACACCGGTGCTGCCAGAGCGCTCGTCAAGGTGATCCCGGAGCTGGCCGGTCGCTTCAACGGGATGGCCTACCGGGTGCCGACACCCACGGTGTCCGTGATCGATCTCGTCGCGGAACTTGGGTGTGATGTCACCCCTGAAACGGTGAATGCGGCGTTCCGAACCGCAACCACGGGACGGCTGCGCGGGATCCTGGAGGTATGCGATCGGCCGCTGGTCTCAATGGACTTCAAGGGTAATCCGCATTCTTCCATCGTGGACGCCCTTATGACGCTGGTCCTCAAGGACCGGATTGTGAAGGTCGTGGCGTGGTATGACAACGAGTGGGGGTATTCGTGTCGGATGGCCGATCTGGCTGCGTACGTGGCTGCTCAAGATCTCAAACGTGATCAGCAACGGCTCTGGGGCGTCAAGAAAGACGCAAAGCCATCATAGACAATGAAAACGGATGAGCTCGATGTCGGCGTATCGGGTCGCCAGGGTTGACAGGTCGGCAATGAAAACAATGACAGGGCTACCGATAATCTACAAAACAGAGTGGAGGGATTAGAGCTTAGGGGGTCGGGGGTAGCTTCCTGCTTGTGCCCTTTTCGTTCTCTTCACCCTA
>DATMXF010000196.1:0-15457 GCA_035561835.1 Patescibacteria group bacterium | reverse complement strand
CCCCTCTCCGGGCTATGGGCCGAGGAGGCCCTCATCTCTCCCCAGGCCTTTCCACCGGGGTCGACACATTCCACCTACTCGTCCAATCCACTGGGTACGGCCGCAGCTCTGGCAACACTGCAGTGGATCGAACAGCAGAATTATGAGCGGACGGTGGCCGAATCTGGAGCCTATTTTCTGGAGCAGCTCGAAGGCCTCAAGAAACGACATGCCGTTATCGGGGACGTCGCCGGCTTGGGCTTGGCTCTTCGCATCGAGGTCACGCAGGCTGACAGGTTCACCCCCAACCAGCCCCTCGCAAACCGGATCTTCGAGCGGGGTCTGGCCGGGGGGATTCCAACATCCCGCGGCCCAATGGGGTTAGTGTTAAACGTCACGGGATATTACAAGAACGTCTTCGGCCTTGCACCTTGTCTGGATATCACCAAGGGTGAGATCGATCTGGCCATCGAACTGCTGGACTGGCTATTCGTCCACTGCACGGAGGAGCCATGAGCCGACAACTGACCACGCGGTCTGGTCCTCTTGATGAGATGGTCGGTCGCCAACCGACCGACCTCGCCTTCCACGCCGACTCACGTACCTTGGTGTATCTGATCCACGGTGTCACAGGGACACCGGTCGAGATGGGCTACCTTGGACGGCGGTTGGCGCGCCACGGATGGGACGTCTATGCCACGACCCTCCCGGGCCACTGTACGCGGCTCAGGGATCTGATGAGAACGTCCGAGGAGGACTGGCTCACGCACGTGAAGGCGCAACTTACCTTCGTACGCGAACGGTACGATCACCTCTATGTGGCCGGCCTCAGCGCTGGAGGACTCCTGGCGTTGGACTCCTCACTGACCGTGAATGTTGATGGACTCGGAGTCTTCTCGCCCACCTTTTTTTATGATGGGTGGAAGACGCCTTGGACCAGAGCACTCTTGCCCTTTGTGATGAAGGTGGCTCCTTTGGGCTATCTCCTCTTCCACCAGGATGGTCCACCCTTTGGAATTAAGGAGAGGCGGCTTCAGGCCCACAAGCGGGCGTCATATGGTTCCGTTTCGCTCCTGCGTCGATGGATCATGGGTTTGTGGACTCGCATGACCCATGCTGCCGACCAAGCGATCAGTGCCCCTTTGGCGGCCACGATGGGGTATCCGATCTTCCCGTTGAAGACCTTGACTAATATAGACCGGCTCTCCACGCTCGTCCGTCGTCGCTTGGGTGAGGTGACGGCGCCCACCTTGATCCTCCAGGCCCGCGAAGACGACATCACCGGTCCTCGTAATGGCGAGTTGGTGTACAATGACATTGCTTCGATACAGAAGCTCCTGATCTTACTCGATGACTGCTACCATGTGATCACGGTGGATAAGCAGAAAAAAGCCGTTGCCGACCACCTGATTGAATTTTTTGCGCTCCAAACCGTTAGCCAGGGACGTCTCCGACCCGCTTAACAGGTTCCCCTCCCATGCTCTTTGCCTCGGCCGCATTACACTGGGGATCTCGCTCACTTTCCCAGCACAAGCTCGATCCCCCGCTCTAGCATCACGACAAAGAGAGCCGAGGCGGTCAGATCAGCGGTCGTCCCCGGATTCAGCCGGTTCCCTTTCTGTCGGAGAGCGTGGTCCCACCGGGCCAGCCTTCGCTTGCCTTGCTCCGAAAACGCCCCACCGATGGCCAGGATCTTTCCCGCTTCCCGTGAGATTCTGCCCGCCTCGCGCGCGCCACATTTGCGCGCGATAAGGGAATCTGGGACCCGAGAGAGAAGCGTCAGGTAGGTCTGAATAACCGAGCTTCTAGAGTCGCCAGACTCCTGGAGACACCGTATAAGCGTCGGTGCTCCAATGGTGAAGGTGATCTCGAAGTCAGTGGCATACTCACGCGCAATCGAATCGCGATCGGCTGCGTCGCGCATCGCTTCAAGTAGGGGAACCCTGCCACGGGTCGCTCGGACATCGAACTGGTTCGCGTCTCCAAGCCCTCCGGGCTGGGCAAGTCGAATCGCCTCATAAACCCTTTGCCCATCGTAGGACGTCAGGGAGGTCAGTACGCTACGAAGGCGTGACCGAAGCGGGCGGCGTCCTTTACGCAGGGCCGCCTTTGCCAGTGGAGCGAAGAGGAGCGCGATCCCAAGGTTGGTGTTCCGGCCGACCAGCCGCTTGGTCTCTCGAACCGCGTTGAGGACCAGCGAGCCGGTAGCAGCGGTGGCCGCCTTCCGCAGGACCTGTCCCAGGATGACGGAGCTGGCCAAGAAGTCGGTGTAGCGGGTATCGGCGAAGTCGGCGAACGGGGTAACGTTCCCAGGCTTGTTGGCGCTCACCTCCAGGAGGCAGGCGAGCTGGGCGGCAAGGGCAATCTGGCTAGGGTGTAGGGTGTAGGGTGTAGGGTGTAGGGGATTCACTACGCACCCCTATGCCGGTCGGCGTCCCAGCAAACTCAGCAGGTGGTCGGCGATCTCCTGAGCGATGTCGATCTCCGTGGTTCGCTGCAGGCCGGACCAGCCGGGGATGCTGTTGACCTCGACCACTGTATACCCCTCATCAGTTTTCAGCAGATCGATCCCGGCATAATCGGTCTCAAGCAGTCGACTAGCCTCGAGACAGAGGCTGGTCGCTTCCTTATCCATGGCAAGGGGCTCCGGCTGCGCACCCAGAGAAACATTATGCCGCCACCCGTCCGACCGCCGGCGCATGGACGCGACGACACGATCCCCTATCACCAGACCCCTGAGATCGTAATCGCCATGTGGAACGAACTCCTGGATGTAGAAGATGCTCCGAGTCAGCACAAGGGCGCGAAAAACCCGATATGCGATATCAGCGTCGCTGATCCGCACCATCCCTCTCCCGCCTGCGCCGAAGAGCGGCTTCACCACCACGTCCCCGAGCCCGCGGAATGCCTCCATCGCCTCGTCGAACCCCTCAGCCACTATTGTCCGCGGGGTCGGCAGGCCGCGCGAGGCGAGCAGACTGGACGTATAATACTTATCAACGGTCCGCTCCAGAGGGCTCGGCCGATTCACGATTCTGACCCCGGCCGCTTCCAGCCGGTGCAGCGCATTCATCCTGAAGATGATCTGCTCCAGCGATCCTTCAGGGATCGTCCGGACCAGCAGCGCATCGTACGATTCGAGGGGTTGGCCGTTAATTGTGACGAGTGGATCACCAGGGACACGCGCTACCAGCCGTGTAATCGGGAGAAAGTCGGCCTGGCAGCCACGTCGCGCCAGCGCCTTTGCGAGGACCTCGACGTGCCACCCGTTTCTGTCGGCCAGGATTCCGATCTTCATGTGAAGCCCTCAGCTATCAGCGGTCAGCAAAAGCCGAGGAGAGCCAACCCCTTCTCACCCCCCTTTGGCAAAGGGGGGAACGCGGGGGGTTTCTCCGAGGCTGACGGCTTACTTGTCGATGGCTGATCGCTGTCGACTGACAGCATTATTGGCTCAACGAAGGAGAGAGGTCTGGAGCAGTTCGGCATTGAAGCGCCCGGCTCGATAGGTTCGGCCGCTGGCGGCGTTGGTAATGGTAATCTTGGCCGGGCTGAAGAGGAACGGATCGATCTTATAGAAGTCCCCGTCATATCGCTTGAAGAGGTCACCGAACAACTGTCCGTAGTCTCGCGACGAACAGGAAGGGATCTTCTCAATCAGGCCCTCGATCTCGGCATCGGCTGCTGAGACCGTCAGGAAGACCTCGCTACCGTACAGGACGCAATCATTAGTCCGTCCGATCGCCGTCAGGTCATCGGCGGCAGGTGTCGCAATGGGGCAGACGCCGAAGCCGCTGAGCGCCTTAGTCACATCGAAGTCCAACTCCAGGAGCTTGTGCATGGCGGTCTCTACGGAGCGCGCAGCGATCTGCACCGCGCCGGCTATGCTTCGGGTGGGCGCGACCGCCAAGGAGACCCGATCCGGCTTGATACCGCACTTCTCCGCGACGTAGTCGGCCACCTCCTCGGTGGGCAGGCGGCCGCTCTCTAGCACGAGGACCGCCGAGTCGGCCGTATCCTGGATGCGAATCGTCTCGAATAACTCCTCGGTCCTTGCCAGCGCCCTGGCCGGACCGGATCCCATCGCAAAGAACTTCCCACGATGAATCTTCCAGCCGGCATACTGCGAACCGAGGCAGGGTAACACCGGTCCGTCAATCGCCACACTGACGCCGGTCAGCGAGAAGTCGCCGTAGTCAAGCGGGAGGAACGATACCTCCCCGAGTCCACCGAGGCAGATCTCCGCCAGCCCCTTCCCCGCGAGCAGGCCCCCTGGCGCCTTCACCCCGAAATCGACAAGTCTGGAGCCATTCGTAAGCGTCGAGACCGAGATCCCGAGCGCTCCGACCTGCTCCACCATCCGATCAAGTATCTCGCCGGCCCGGCGATTCAGACTGAGCGACACGACAGCGTCCTCCTTATGCGGCGATCAGGATTTCGCCCTTGCCGACATCAGCCAGGTCCCCATGGTAGCGCCGGACGAGGCCATTCGCCTGAGCGGGGCACTCCACCCCAAACTGCTTCAGTTCCTTAAACAAAATTCGGAGAAAGACCGGCGCATAGGTGCAGTCATACGCGAAGGTCGGCAGGAGATCAACGGGACGCATACAGATGATCGTCCCCTTCTGCATTCCGCCTCCTGTTCTGATGCCTGCCTGACCGAAGAGGCAGATCGTCCCGGTCATCATCATGGCCCCCAAGAAGTCCTCGGCGTTCCCCTTGATGACGATGAGGCCTCGTCGCATATAGGCGCCCACTTCGTGCCCGACGTTTCCGTCGACCAGGATAGTCCCGCCTTGCATGCCGTACTTGCTCCCCCGATAGGCGGCCCCAACCCGATGCCGCGCATTGCCCTTGACCCGGATCAGTCCGCCTTGCATTTCGACACCGAGAAAGTCGTCTGCATTCCCTTCGACGATGATCTCGCCGCCTCGCATATACGATCCGGCGTGCATCCCGACGTCGCCGTGAACGATCACCCGACCGCGCGTCATCCCTGAGCCGATCCACTTGACCCGTCCCGCGCAGCCCTCTACAACAATCTCATCCGACCGCTCTCCTTCGACCGTGAAGAAGTCGCTAAGTCGGTAGGTCTCATTCCCGAGCGCAACCGGCATGGCCTCAATCTCCCCCTGGCTGCGCTCCACGAACAGATCGGGTGAGATCGACTCGGCCTCAAGCGGAATATTCGTTGGAATCTCTTTCACGCAAAGCACGACTGGTGACATGCTATCCTCTTTTCACAAGTGAGCCGTCAGCGATCAGCAATCAGCCCTCAGCTAATAGCTGATGGAGGTGAAAGTGATGTTTGCCCAACTTTCCGCCGTAGTTTCCGGCGGAGATCTTCACGATGCCCGGACCGCACGCGGCCCGAATACCGACCCTCATCGCCTCTCCTACTGCCTCCGGCGTCAGACCATCGATGACGATCTCGAGAACCGCCCCAACCCCTTCCGGCAGTTCGCTCTTGACCGCTCGCCGTAGTGATGGGCAGAAGGCGGTGTTACTTGAGGCATTCAGGAACTTGTAGCGCGAGCCGACCTTACTGCCGGATCTCACGACGCCGCCAGGAAACGGCATAATGACGCCAGGCACCTTTCGCATCACCTCGATCGCCCGCTCCGCAGCCTGCAGAGTCGCCGGCAGTTCTCGTCCCAAGAGCAGGAAGTTTCCGCCCGCCACACCCTTCTGCACACCAAATCGGTCTTCGACGATGAACTCGCCGTCCATCACAGGAATCCGCCAGAAGCGCCGCGGACTGCTCCCATTTCCGGTTATCCGTGAGTCAAACCGCTTACTAATCTGAAATCCATCTCCAAAGAACTTGAGCTTGCCCCCGATCGACAGGCGATCTTCCGCCTCCAGGGCGTTATAACAGGCCGAGGTAGGAGCGGTCATCACACACTGACCGATCCGATTGATGAGTTGCTCCTGAACTGCCTTTTTTGACATGGCAAACAGTAACACACTCACGCCAGGGCGGTCGTCCGGCGTGTCCGTCGGCTCGATCCCCTCAATGGCCACCTCGCAACCACAGCCGATCACCGAGGTCCCGAAGCCCGTCATGCTCCGAGCTGCCTCGTAGGCCCACGTCTTACTGCACGCGGTAATCGTTACCCGACCGGCATAGGCGCCGAATGCCTCTGCGTATGTCTCATCGATATGAACGCCATTGATCTCCATTGACACTCCACAAAAAGTTTCGGGTTTCGGGTTACGTGTTTCGGGTCACATCCGAAGACGCTCCACACCATCAACTCAAAACCCGAAACTCAGAACTCAACATTCCCTCCGGGTCATCGAGGCGGTCCCACCGGGATCGCCTCGCGGTGGGGGATGTCCTCGATATCGATTGGGAAATTCTGATACCGAATCGTGTAGTAGTTTTCAAATTCGGTCTTGAAGGTTGGGTCCATCTCGCCGACGTCAGGCGGGACAACAAACAGGGTCTTCCCAGCGGGACTGTGAACGATCTCGCCATCTCGAAGGACCGTCTCGCCGTCCTTGATGACATAGACGGGATGCTCGAACATCTGCTCCTTATCGCTATCCTTGGAATAGATCGTAATGTCGGCATCCGCTCCAACCCCCAGGTGGCCCTTGTGCGTGAGCCCCAATGCTCTCGCTGGACCAGCCCTGGAGATGATGGCGATCTCATTCAGGGTATACTCGCGGTCAAGCGACGACAGCATCGTCTCCGGCATTACACGCTTATGAACACGCTTCAGCATCTCATCCCGGAACGGTTTGTCCATGAGCAGCTTGATGATCCAGGGATAGAGGTAGAAGGGGCCGCCGTTGGGATGGTCGGTAGAGAGAAAGACCCGCCACGGATCACGGATCAGGAGGAAGAGCTCCAGTCCGATGGCCCATTGCATGGCGTTCACATAGTTATTTTCCCGATAGGTGTACGGGACGATCCCGCATCCCGACTCTACCTCTATGTCCTGGTTGTACCATTTATTCTTGCTGAGCTTGTACAGCCGGTACTGCCACGGGCCGTCCGCCGTGATGGTGGTGGCGTCGCCGAAGACAATCTGGCCGATGTCGGTCGTGATATTGGGATGGGTGTTGATATACTCCGCAATCTCTGCCGCCTTTGAGCAGAAACCGCCCCAGTTCTCCCCGCCATAACTGTGAAACTGAGCGTGCGCCACATGGAGCCTTGAGCCCTCGAGCGTCCGCATCGTGTCTAAGGTCGTCAGGTAGTTGTTGGGTGTACCCAGGCTATTGGCGTGCAGGTGGATCGAGTGCGGCAATCCGAGGCTTTCGTTGGCCCAGGAGAGCGCCTTCAGAATCTGGCGCGGCGTGACGTCGAAGTAGTGGACCTTGTCGTCCAGGTTCTTCACATCCTTACCGTACTTCCACTGCTCGACCCCGCCCGGGTTGACCAGCTTGATACCATACGCCTTCAACGACTTGAGAAGCCAGGCGACATATCGCTTGACCTTCTCCATCTCGCCCGCCTTGATGAACTTCAGGATAAACTCGTTACTCCCCAATTCGATATACAGCCCCTTATCCACGATCGGGATATCGATCAACTCCTCATGGGTATGCCGAACGCCGATGGGCGCGTTCGCGCCTTCCATCACCGTGGTATAGCCCATCTGAGCGTACAGGTAGCCGGTCGCAAAGGTGGAGGGGACCGTAGAGCCGACGCCTGACCTCATGCCGGCAGCAGGCTTTGAGTTGAAATGCATGTGCCGGTGGTCCTCCGGCCTGAACCCGCGAGCCGCGTTGACCGCCGGACTGCCGATGTGGGTATGAATATCGACACCACCCGGCATGACAACCAGGTTCGCGGCATCAATCACCTCAGCGGGCCCGGTACAGGACTCTACAACCTTTCCATCCTCAACACAGATCTCTTTGACGGCCCCATTGATCCCGTTGGCCGGGTCGTAGACCTCACCGCCGATGATTCGTAATGAGCGTCCCATATCGATTATCCTCAGCCTCTACCGGCCGGGGCGGGAGCGCCATTGCCGCGACTCTTCATCGCCTTCACCTTCGCGATGATACGGTCGAGGATCTCCCGATCCGATGGGTAGGGTGACTCAACCACCTTTTTGAACATCAGGGGGATATGGTCCATCCTGTACGCCATTCCTCCGGCGCCGATGGCTCCCTGCGCTGACGGAATCACGATGTCAGCTACTCTGGTCGTATCGCTCTCTTTGGGATCGATGGCAATCAGCGGGATCGATTTCAGATGCTCTGCCATGCTCCCGGGAAAGTTCCCGATGGCGTCGCCGGCAATAACCAATGCAGCATCGATCTCTTTACGAGCCAACAGATCGACCACCGAAAATTCTCCTGGGTTGAATCGAGGATAGCCGCGACTCATATTGACGTGGAAGGGAAAGCCCGTTTGCCACGTCAGCACCTGAGCCATCCCCACCACATTGCCATGACCTCGCATCGCCGCACACGAAAATTTTGTAAACTCATTCAGATCTTGAGCGAGTTTGAGCAGCGCGACGAGATTCAGATATTTACCCCTGGTCTGGGTCAGGCCCATCCCCCAATAGACGATGCCGAACTTACAACTCTTCATCTTTTCTACCAGGGCTTTCAACTCATCGACCGCTATGCCTCCGACCTCAGTCTGGTCCAGTTCGTGGCCCTTCACAAGCGCCCTGAGGGCAGAGATGACCTCGTAATCAGAGTTCGGTTTCATTTGGATGAAGGCGTCGGCAATTCGCGTGGTCGGCGTCGGCCTGACATCGACCTGAATGACCATCCGGTCCTTCTTCCCCTTGGGGGTAAACAGCCCCTTGACGGTGACCGAGTACCGCGTGGCGTGCCGGGGGTGAGCCTCGGCCGGATTACATCCCCAGAAGATCACCAGATCGGCCCGGTTCTTCGTCTCTCCAGACGTACAGGTCGGGATGCCGACTGTCATCACCGCCTGATAGCTCGGCGCGTGACAGACAGAAGAGGTATGGTCGATATTCGCGCCGATCAGATCAGCCAGCTCGATCGACGCCCGCTGCGCGCCCAGCTCGGTAGAGTCGAGCCCATAGATGAGGGGATACTTGGCCTTGGCAAGAATCTCTGCGGCCGCATCGATACACTCATCAACAGTCGCCGGTTTCCCATACATCCGCGGGGTCGACAATCCCTCCAGGTGATGGAGAAAGGTGTCCTTGCCCAGGACGCAGGCGTTCTTGACCTCCGTGATCTTCCCATTCTCGACTCGAACCTCAAGATCGTCACACGTCACGCCGCAATAGGGGCACACGACGCCCGTCATTACATACGGTTCTTTTACGGCAACGCTCTCAGCCATGGCGTGCAACCTCCACCGTGATCCCCTTCGAATCAGGCATCCCTGTGGCCTGGGTATCCGGACCGATCAGGGCGTTACTCAGTTCTCCATAAGGAATAAAGACGATCCCCTGCGGGATATCGGTTTTTTTCAATTTGACCACGATCGAACCGTAGTTCGATTTGACTCGCGCCTGAGCCCCGTCCTCCAGCCCTAAGGCTTCGATATCCTTGAGGTTCATCTGCAAGGTTGAGATCTCATCCCGGTACTCTTGGGCTTCCTTGCCGAGATGAACCGACTTCCCCTGCTTCGTCGATCGGCCGGTGATCAATATAAACTGTGTCTCAGCCACCTGATCCTCACTCCTATCCGATAATTAAATCTTACCACAGAACCGATAAGATAACAGCAGAACCTCTATACTCACCCGACCATATAGCCCTCAGGCGGCAAGCCGCCTCTGGGCAATCTCCAAGGCCTGATTCTCGTCGAGCACCACATACTTCTCTGAGGTCCGGATCGTCTCAAGCATCTCGATCTCGACATCATATTTCAGGACCCCAACGGCGAGGGCTCCGATTCCCTTGATACCCGGCACAACCTCTTTGAGGTCGTCATTCGGCGCCAGGTTATGGATGCCGGTCGGGGGAACGGCATTGACGTCGGCCACGAGCTTACCCGACGGAAGCGCGTTCAGGACCGCCTCGGAAATCATCTGAATACCAGCCTTACCGGTCGTCAGGATCACATCAGCGCTACGCAGGTGCGAGATCTTGTCCTCGTCCGTCGCCATCGCGGCGCCCTTTACGGAGCCTCCCGTCTGCGCTGACAGCCGCTGGGCCAGGCGCTCTACACCGCTCAGTTGCCTGGAGCCGATAATGACTTCGGCTCCCAGCTTCACACAGAGGGTCGCTGCCACAATACCCACAGGGCCTGTGCCACCCGGGATGGCTACCTGTTTGCCGCGCAATCCGCCCAGCGCCTTCTCCGCCTTGGCGACCAGCGCGACGGCCGTCGTATAGGACCCCTTGGGATCGATCATCATCGACACCTGGAAGGGTGGGAACATACTCTTTGCGGCGGCTTGACGGACCCGCTCGGCCGAGTCTATGTCGTTACCCCCGATGAAGAGCGCGCTGAACTTGGCGCCTTTCGGGCCTCGAGAGAAGATAATATCCTGCACCAGCAGAACTGCCGACTCCTCGTTCACACCACCATATGGAATCACGGCGTGGAAACCTGCATCATACGCCATGTTGATGTCAAACGGACTCGGCTGGGACTCCGTTGTCAAAAAATAGAGCAGATGCTTTCGCTCGGTCGCCATAGGTCCTCACTCAATGAAACAAATCAAAGGGGCCGACGGGCAAGGGGCCGATCAGACCCTCAACGCTCGCCCGGCAGCCCCCTTCGATATAGGTGATCCTACTCTGTAATCCTACCTCGTATCGATTCGACTACGCAAATGGATGCTTGACCTTATCCTTCTGCGCCAGGATCTCGCTCATCGAGGGCTGCTCTGCCAATGCCCGCGCGATCGACTCCTTCGTCGCCTGATAGTTGTAGTCGAAGATCTTCTTATTGTCATCGGCATCCCAGTGGATGAAGACGCCGACAACGATCGCCAGATCTTCGGCATCCTTCGCGGCGATCACACCCTCTGCGACGCTATCGACCACGGCCTTCGCAACGGCCGCCTGGGCTGGGCCGAACATCTGGACCGCCTGCTTCGCCCCCTTGATCGTCACCTTGTTAAACATGACCGTCGCAGGCTTCGCCAGCAAATTCGGCGCCACGACCGCCAGGAGGGCGCTGTGGCCCGCACTCTGCTGAGCAAGACGCTGTGCCATGGCGGCGCCGACCGGACCGTTCTTGGGGCCGATCATCAGATCAATGTGCGCCACCTCATTACCGTCACCTGCCAATGACTCACCAACCATGATGTCACGCATCGACATTCCTCCTTCTCCTTTCCACCATTTCCAGTTAAGGTTATCGCTCACAACGACAAATCATTATTCAGACGCGAAGCTTATAATTTAATTTGAGCAGATCATCATGTCAAGCGTTTTCGGCTACCCGAATTGATCTTCGGTGTCGATTATCTCCGTGAGTCTATCGTAATGAACTCCCTGTGGACTCAACGCCCCCCTGACAACACCCTGGCTCGGCCCCTGCGCATATGAAGCTCCCCTCTCCTATCCCCTCCGTTTCGCGCTGGTGGTGCAAGGCGACAGCCTCGAGGATTAAGGATTAGGCAAGAACTTTCTCCTTGCACACAACTTGGGTATCCGTCACGATGGGGCGCGGACACCACACTGAGGGATCGATGGTCGGATGCGTTCTCAGCCGCTGTTGCGCGAGTAACACCCCCTCGGTGGAACCCGTGAGTGTACACCCTGGACCGCCTGTACGCATCATAATGGCCTAATGGAGGAAATCTTAATGGGACGAATCGATTGGAGGTACCACCGCCCCGGGTGAAAGAGCTGCGTCAAAGCGCAAGAGTTTCTTGCGAAGCACAACGTCGAGATCGTGTTACAGGTGGATGCGAAGAAAAAGACCCTGAAGGAGAAAGAAGCGCTCGCGCTGGTCCAAGAGGTGGACGAGATCTACGCGACAAAGGGGCAGAAGCGTGTCTATATAGATCTACGGAAAGATAAGCCAGGCAGGGTTGAACTTCTAGCGCTCCTGCTGGGACCGACTGGGGGCCTGCGAGCTCCGACCTTCCGGAAGGGCCGCACGCTCGTCGTCGGCTTTGACGCGGCGACTTACGAGAAATTGCTTCGTTAACTGCCGTTGGGAGTCCAAAGGAGCCGTTAACGAAGACTGACGTGCGGGCGAGGTGAACGGTCAAACGATACAGAGGTATACATCCAAGATCACAACGGTGGCGAATGACCACCCGTCAGATATCTAAGGGGACTGGACAATCGGCGGGATATTGGAGTACAGGATCGTATCGGACGACTCCGCCTTATAGATAGGCGGAGGCGGCGCAGGGGCCGGAGGTTGCGCCGCCACTACCTGTGCGACCGCTCCCTGATCGGAGTCGCGGACAGGCTTGATCGCCCCGTTCGTCTGACGCTCCCGTTGCCCGCGTCGGTACAAGCCGAGGACTTTGGCCACGTAATCCCGGGTCTCCGCGTAGGGCGGCACGCCTTTATACCGGAGCACGGCGTTTTCTCCGGCGTTATAGGCGGCCAGCGCCAACGGAAGATCTCCTCGGAATAGGTCCAGGAGCTGCCGCAGGTACCGGGCGCCCGCCCCGATGTTCTCATGAGGATCATAGGCGTCTCCCACTGAGAAGCGCCAGATAGTGGCCGGCATCAGTTGCATCAGCCCCTGCGCGCCTTTAGGCGAGACAGCCTTGCGGTTAAAGTTTGACTCTACCTGAATGACCGCTCGAATCAGGGCAGGATCAAGCTCATACTCGGCGCCGAGGGCGTTGATCAACTCCGACATGTTCGCACCGGTCAGTCTGGTGGCGGAGGGCAACACCCCCGGTCGGAGCAGCCTGTGCTGCGGCGTTGTCGGCGCATTGGTAAAGCGTGCGATCCCGTCCTCGTCAATTCGATAATAGATCGCCCCAAGCGCCGGTCCTGCGGACAGCAAGACAAGACCCGCCAGCACCATCGCGATACGCCAATTCCTCTTCACACCGCCTCCTGGTTCGTCACCCGTAAACCGGTTTCATACTATATATCAGACCCAGCCATCCGGTACAAGCGTAATCAGTCCGGCCGGCGGCCTGTAGGCCGCTGAACTCAGTGGCCCAGACCGGAAAGCAGTTGCTCGGTCAGGTAGAACAACAGAACCCCGACGAATACCATGACCGCCATCAGGATCCCCTTCTCACGATTGACCTCCGGCATCAGGTCAGACGCCGCCACATAGATCATGACCCCTGCCGATATGGCCAGCCGATACCCCAGCAGTCCCTCAAGGTAAGATGCAAATAACACGCCACAAATGGTCGAGAACCCGAGCGCCACCGAGGACGCGATCGCTATTGCACGATTTCTGCCGGACGCCAGCATGATGGAACCGACCGTGAACCCTTCGGGAATCTTGTGAAGCGCTACCGCGACGAAGATTAATACCCCCAGCTCCGTACTGACGTGAAACCCCGACGCAATCGATACCCCGTCGAAGAAGGTATGAACCAACAGGCCCGTCAAGGCGAAGAGGCTTACCGACGGCGCCAGGACGGCCTCCACATGGGTCTCCTCACCGAAGTGAAAATGGGACGCCAGCGTATGTTCCGCGAAGTGGATCAGCAGGTAGCCGCCAAGAATAAGCAGGGGGGCGTTGTCGGTCAGACGCATGCTCTCAGGGACCATGCCAAGAAAGGCAGCCCCCAACATAAAGCCGGTCCCGAGCGCAACGAAGTGCTTCAGCAGCACCTCGTCCCATCGTCGTTTGATCGTGAGCAGGAGCCCGCCCGCCACATTCGCCGCGGCGGCGGCGCAGCCGAAGGCCAGGCTGATATAGAACGATTCCATGGTCGCCTCATGAAGATAGCGGAAAATTCGTACCTTATCTTTTCGCCTCCCCCTTGTCAAAGTAATTTGTCGCTGTCTGGTATCCCCTCAGCCTCGGGTGGATTCCTTCCGTGTGCTGCGGAACTCGCGGATAGTTATCATCGCCGTTCCCCTCCGGTCCAGGGCTTCCCTTCGGGGAACGGCGATGTGGCAAGGAGCGCTCAGACAGTCCTCGCACACCCCAGGACCCCACCCGAGACCGAGGGATTACACTGTCTGGACCAGCCGGAGATTCGCTTTGCCCGGAACGCTGCCGGAGATTATACTTATTGGAGGGATACCTCATGAGGCGATGCCGCACCACGGCGCACGAAAATAGTAGGGGAAGCGGTCAGCTATTAGCTCTTCTGGTATGTCCTCTGTTTTGTCTGAGGCTGACGGCTATTGACTGAGGAGGCCAAATGGCGGAGGCGAGCGGGGAACAGTTTGAGGCGCTGGTGCGGATCATGGAGCGGCTCCGGGCGGACAATGGGTGCCCATGGGACCGGGAGCAGACGCGGGAGACTTTGAAGCCGTTCCTGATCGAGGAGGCCTATGAAGTAGTGGAGGCGATCGACGAGGGGGACCCTAAGCAGATCATGGAGGAGCTTGGCGACCTCCTCTTTCAGGTGATCTTTCATGCCCAGATCGCAGCCGAGCGGCGCGAGTTTACCATAGGGCAGGTTCTGGCGGCGACGGCCGAGAAGATGGTGCGCCGCCACCCGCACGTCTTTGGCGACGCCACTGTGTCTACGGCCGGTGAGGTGCTGGAACAGTGGGAGGAACTGAAGCGCAAGGAACGCAACACCTCGGCCGCAGCCCCCATATCGGCCCTGGACGGCGTCCCCAGAGAGCTGCCCGGCCTTCTCCGCGCCCAACGGCTGCAGGACAAGGCCGCAAGGGTCGGATTTGACTGGCCCGAGATCTCAGAGGTGACGGCAAAGATCGAAGAAGAGCTTGGCGAACTCAGAGAGGCCATGAGATCCGCTGCACCGGAGGAGATTGAAGAGGAATTGGGGGACGTCCTGTTCAGCCTGGTCAATCTTGCCAGGTTCCTGAACCTGAGCGCAGAGGTGGCGCTTCGCAAAAGCACCACACGATTCACGACCAGGTTCCAATACATGGAAGCGGCGCTGCAGCGCGATTGTCGTGGCCTCGGGGAGGTCGATCTGGAGGAGATGGAGCGGCTGTGGCAGCAAGCCAAGAGCCATGGTCGCTCCTGACGCAAATGATCACACGGCTCGTCGTCTGGTGTACGCTGATAGGCATCGCGCTGGCGTGGTCTGCTGCCACCCCTTCGAGGTCGGAGTCGACCGCCCGGCCCGTGCTGGCGATCAAACTGGAAGGGGTCATCGCACCCAGTACGGCCGACTATATCATCCGCGCCATTAAGCAGGCTGACCGCGAGGCGGCCCAGGCGCTGGTCATTGAACTGGATACCCCTGGCGGCCTTGATCTCTCGATGCGCTCCATCATCAAGGAGATGCTGGCGGCCGAGCGCCCGATCATCGTCTATGTTTCGCCCAGCGGAGCCCGCGCCGCCTCCGCCGGCGTCTTCATCACCCTGGCCGCTCACGTCGCTGCCATGGCGCCAGGAACCAATATCGGCGCCGCCCACCCGGTCAACATGGGGGGCGAGATGGACAAAGAGATGAGCAAGAAGGTCACCAACGATGCCGCCGCC
>DATMXF010000195.1:0-2618 GCA_035561835.1 Patescibacteria group bacterium | reverse complement strand
GTGGAGTATCTGGCAGAAGACGAGCTCCTGGAGGTTACACCGAAGAGCCTACGGCTGCGCAAGAAGCTGCTAGATCGGCATGAGAGGAAGCGGGGAAGGGTCGCGAGGCGATGACGCGCTAACCCCGCCAGGCACTACGAGCCCGGAGGGGGTGGCGGCTCTTCGGCGGGCGGTAAATTCTCCTCGGGTTCACCCTCTCCGGCCGGCAAGATACCCTCTTTCCTCTCCAGTTTCTTTCGGAGCTTCTCCTCCTGCTTAGTCTTGCGCGCGGTCTCTTTTCGCCGCTTCTCCCCTCGGTACGGTTGGAACTTTCCCGCCATCCATGCTCTCCTTTCTGCAATCGTTTCCTTCTTGTTTGCGGCCTCGGCCAGGCCGTAAGAACTCTGCAACAGCCTACGCCTTCGGGATAACGCTGTCAAGGGGCTTACGTAACAGCAAGTGGCGGCGCGCCTTGACAGGCTCACCCGCCTATGACATTTTCTATCTATGATGCAGCAGATCGATCGGCTTCAAGAAAAGGTCAAGGGCCTGCCGGATGCGCCGGGTGTCTACCTGTTCCGCGACGCGCGAGGCCATGTGTTGTATATCGGCAAGGCGCTGTCGCTGAGGAAGCGGGTCGGCTCTTACTTCACGGAAGCGCCGAACGCGTCCGAGCGGCCGCTGATCCGGCCGATGGTCGAGCAGGTTGCCGATCTGGAGTTCATCCTTACCGAAAATGAGCTGGAGGCTCTCATTCTGGAAAGCAACCTGATCAAGAGCCACAAGCCACGCTATAACATCGCCCTCAAGGACGACAAACATTACCCCTTCCTCAAGCTCGACTTGAACGACCCGTTCCCCTGGGTGCAGGTGGTCCGCCGAATCAAGGATGACGGCGCGCTCTATTACGGCCCGTACGTCCCGTCCACCGCAATGTGGGATGTCCTGGCCCTCGTGAATAAAACGATCCCACTCCGCAAGTGCCGGTCAATCAAGGGACGACGGCTTTGCCTGGAATACCACCTGGGCCGATGCGTGGGTCCGTGCGAGGGGTTGATCGGTGAGTCCGCGTATGGCGAGTTGGTGGATCAGGCGCGGCTGCTGCTGGACGGGAAGGATCAGGAGCTGACGAAACGACTCGAGGAACAGATGCAGCAGGCGGCTGAAACGCTTGAATATGAGCGCGCTGCCAAGCATCGCGACCAGATTGCGTCATTGCGCCAGGTATTCGAGCGTCAGCGCATCATCTCACCGAGGGGTGAAGATCAGGATGTCTTTGGCCTGGCGGCGGAAGGGGGAGAGGCCCAGGTCCAACTCTTCCTGATCCGGCGAGGCCGACTGATCGGCCGGGAGACCTTTACCTTCGAGCTGAAGGCTGAGACAACGAGCGAGCTGTTGTCGGCCGTGCTGAAGCAGTTCTACCTCGGCGCACGGGACATTCCGCGCGAGATCCTGCTGTCTGAGCCCCTGGAAGACGCCCCGCTTATCGCGGCATGGCTGACATCCCGGGCGAATCGACGGGTAAACCTGCTGGTCCCACGGCGCGGACGTAAGATGCGGCTGATCCAGATGGCGCTGAGGAACGCCCAGGAGGCCCTCGCGCTCAGCCTCCGATCCTCACAGAGTCGCGAGGCAGCTCTGAAGGAGCTGCAAGCGGTGCTGGACCTCCCGGCCCCGCCCAGGCGGATCGAGGCCTACGACATCTCGAACCTCTCGGGGACGCTGGCGGTCGGCTCCCAGGTGGTCTGGGAGGATGGCAAGCCCAAAAAATCGGCCTATAAGCGCTACAAGATCAAGACGGTGGAGGGGCCGGACGACGCCGCCATGCTGGCCGAAGTGGTGCGACGGCGGCTGCACAAGACAGAGGAGATGCCGCTTCCCAACCTCATGCTGCTCGACGGCGGCCGCGGTCAGCTCAACGCCGCGCTCGGCGTGGCGAGGGAACTGGGGCTGCATTCGCTTCCGGTGGTAAGCCTGGCCAAAGAGGAGGAGTTGATCTTTCACCCTGGCAAGTCCACACCGATCGCGCTCCCGGAGCGGTCACGGGCCAGGCAACTGCTTCAACAGATCCGCGACGAGTCGCACCGGTTTGCCATCACCTACCATCGGGCGCTGCGGGGCAAGTCGGCTATCCGCTCCCTGCTGGACGATGTTCCGGGGATCGGCGCCAAGCGCCGGCGGGCGCTGCTCACCCGGTTCGGAAGCCTCCGCCGTCTGCGGGAGGCCAGTATCGATGAGCTGCGACGCGCCGGCGGGATTTCAGAGTCACTGGCTACAACCATTCATGATGTCGTCGGCGCCGTGAGCACATAATATAATACTCCCCTCTCCCCAGACGAGGGGAGAGGGCCAGGGTGAGGGAGGATAGATGTCGCGTGAGATCGTGAGCACCGAGAAAGCACCGAAGGCAATCGGACCCTACGAGCAGGGGATAAAGTTCAATGGATTTCTCTTCACGTCCGGCCAGATCGCGCTTGACCCGGTCACCGGGACGCTGATCGATGGGGATGTCTCGGCCCAAACCCGCCAGGTTCTGGATAATCTCAAGGCGGTCTTGGAGGCCGGGGGCAGCTCCCTTGATCACGTGATCAAGGCCACTGTCTACCTGACCGATCTGGGTAACTTTGCGAAGATGAATG
>DATMXF010000194.1:0-6239 GCA_035561835.1 Patescibacteria group bacterium | reverse complement strand
CCCACAGTGGTGGTCGAGCCTGTCGAAGTAGGGGCGGTTCGCGAACCGGCCCTACGCCAACTTGAATCATCGACGACTCATGACCTTGCTCCCCAGGGATCTTTTCCCTTTGCGGTTCCGAAGGAGGGATTTCAGACCCCGCCGCTGTCGTTGCTCGATCTGCCGACCTCTGCGGAGAGCGGGCTTCCCGATGAGGAGCGGGAGGCCAACGCCGCGATCCTCGAGCGCAAGTTGCTGGACTTCGGGGTCGAGGGGAGGGTGACGCAGGCCCAGCCGGGGCCTGTCATCACCCGGTACGAGATCGAGCCCGGGCCGGGGATCAAGATCAATCGGATTGTTGCATTGGCCGATGATCTGGCATTAGCCCTGCGGGCGCTCAGCGTGCGCGTTGTGGCGCCGATTCCCGGGAAAGCGGTAGTTGGTGTAGAGATCCCGAACCGCCGTCGCGCCGTCGTGCACCTGCGCGAGGTGCTGGCATCCAGGGCGTTTGAGGGATCTGCCGCGCACCTTCCTCTCGCCTTGGGGAAGGATATTGCCGGCGAGCCCTATGTGGTCGATCTGGGACAGATGCCGCATCTGCTCATCGCCGGGGCGACAGGGTCGGGCAAGAGTGTATGCCTGAATGCGCTGATTGTCAGCCTGTTGTATAAGGCCACAGCAGAAAATATACGTTTGCTACTGATCGATCCGAAGCGGGTGGAGCTGTCCATCTATGATGGGATTCCGCATCTGGCTGAACGCGTCGTGTGCGATCCGAAGGAGGCGGCGAAGCGGCTTCAGCGCCTCGTCATTCATATGGAGGGGCGATACAAACTGTTTGCCAGACTCGGCGCCAGAAATATTGTGAGCTATAATCGGCTGATTCGGATCGCCAGACGCGAAGGGGGCGGCGAGATCTTTCAACCGCTTCCCTACCTAGTGGTGGTCATCGACGAACTGGCCGACCTGATGTTGACCGCTGCCGCCGACGTCGAGCGCTCTATCGCCAGACTGGCCCAGATGGCCCGGGCGGTGGGCATCCATTTGATCGTAGCCACGCAACGTCCATCAGTCGATGTGATTACCGGAATTATCAAGGCTAATTTTCCGGCCAGACTTGCCTTTCAGGTCTCCTCGAAGGTGGATTCCCGAACGATCCTCGACATGAACGGCGCCGAACAACTGTTGGGCGACGGCGATATGCTGTTTATCCCGCCTTCGAGCTCAAAGCCGCACCGGATTCACGGATCGTTTGTGTCCGATATCGAGATCAGGCGCGTGGTCGATTTCCTGAAAGCGCAGGGGAAGGCCGAGGAGTTTCCATGGTCGTTGCTGCCGGCAGAAGAGGAGCTGGAATCATCCGGGAGCGAAGACGATGAGCTGTACCGGCAGGCGGTCGATCTGGTCGTTACTACCCGTCAGGCTTCGATCTCGATGATTCAGCGGCGACTCAGGATCGGCTTTAACCGGGCGGCGCGCATGATCGAGCGGATGGAGCACGAACGAATCGTGAGTCGCGTTGAGGGGGGTGGACCGCGTGAGGTCCTTATTGAGCCGCGCAATGCGAGTTCTTAATACAGTCCTGGTTGTGGTGGGAACGGTGGTGTTGGGCAACTCAAGCGTTTTTGCCCTTGATCCTCCACCCCCCATCCTCCACCCCACCTCCGCCTCTGAGACCGCGCTCACAGCAGATGAGATAGCAGATAAGGTTCAGGCGACCTACCAGGGCTTTTCGGACCTCCAGGGGAGTTTCCTCCAGCGCGCTACGAACAAGCTGAGTGGAATGACCCAGGAGGCCTCAGGTCGGCTCTTCCTCAAATGGCCCGGGCGGATGCGCTGGGAGTACGAGAAGCCGGAATCAAGACTGTTCCTGATCGACGGCAAGACCCTCTGGAGCTACAGTCCATCCGAGCGACAAGCTATGGCGCAAGACGTAAGCGGCGCGCTCGCGACAACCCCCATCGGGATCCTGTTCGGAATGAGCAGCCTCCGACGGGACTTCCAGGTCCGGCCTATCGTGCACGCGGGGACCAGGAACAGTCCGGAGTCTCTCCTGGAGTTGACCCCCAAGGGGAAGGAGCTGGCCTTCAAGCGGGTGGTCCTGGGGATAGATCGGGAAAGCTTTCTCATCCGGCGACTGACGGTGTTTGATCTGTACGGCAACACGACGACGGTTGAGCTATCGAAGCAGAAGGTCAATAGCGATCTGAAAGACGAGCTGTTTCAGTTCTCGCCACCGCCAGGGACGGAGGTCGTGACCCCCCTGAAGCCTCCCATCCCGTAAGCCGAAAGGAGATCGAACGTGGCTAATGAGGTGTCCTTCGATATCAGTTCGACGGTTGATCTACAGGAAGTAGACAATGCCGTGCAGCAGGTGATGAAAGAGATCCAGCAGCGGTTCGATTTCAAGGGGAGCGCCAGTCGCGTCACGCGGGACGAGCAGGGCCTCTTGCTGTATGCCGACGATGCCTATAAGCTCAAGGCCGTGGTGGAGCTGCTGGAATCGAAACTGGTGCGGCGAAAGGTGTCTCTCAAGGCGCTTACCTATGAAGTCCCTGAGCCGGCGGCTAAAGGGGCCGTTCGACAGCGAGCGACCCTCCAGCAGGGTATTGCCGCCGATAAGGCGAAAGAGATTACTAAGGCGATCAAGACGCTTGGTCTGAAGGTGGCTACACAGATTCAGGACGACCAGGTACGGGTGTCAGCCAAGAGTAAAGACGATCTGCAGGCGGTCATCCAGGCGCTTCGAGCGCGCGATTTCGGCATCGACCTGCAGTTCGGTAACTATCGGTAATGTGAATATCTGAGGCCAGATTTCCCCCTTGTCCGGCGTACGCGATCATGTGATGTTCATCATTTGAAAAGGCGTCGTCAGTCTTGAGTGACAGTATGCCAGAACGTTGTGAAGATGAGAGTCAATCGATTGTAATTATCGCAGACGGTGTCGATTCAACCCGGCGACTCCGTGAACTGCTCACGCGGCGAGGATTCTCAGTCCTGCAGGCCTCATCTAAACAGGAGGCGCTGGATATCCTTGCGGCCGGCCATACTGACCTGGTGATGTTGGATGCCGAGCCATACGTTGCGCTGCAGCAGCGGGCTGATCGCTTGGCGGCGGTCAATCGGTTAACCCGGGTGATCGGCGCCTCATTTGATCTGGACGAGGTGTATCAAACGTTTGCCGCAGAGGTGGGACGCCTCATTCATTACGATCGAATGACCCTCGCACTGCAGAATGATATAGGTTCGGAATTGAGAGTACTCCGGCTGGCGCCTGACCAGCCTGCTGTCGGGTGGCCTGAAGGCGTCGCCGGCATGGGGGAAGGGACCGGCATCGGATGGGTCATGTCCGAGCGCCGTCCCCATATCGAGCGTGACTTGGCGGAATCGAGGCAATTTGTAGAGGATGAGGCGCTGTTCAAAGCGGGGATTCGGTCCTGTATTCGCCTCCCCCTCATCGTGAAAGGACAGGTGATCGGCGGTCTCTGCATGGACAGCATGACGTCTCACCGGTATGGGGAGTTGGAGATCGAACTCCTCCTGCCTCTGAGTGAGCAATTGGCCATCGCCATCGAAACCGGTCGCCTATTCCAGGAGGTTCATCGGCTGGCAATAACCGATGAGTTGACGGGTCTCTTTAACCATCGCCACTTCTACAGCCAACTCGAGCAGGAACTGAGGCGAACCCGGCGCTACGGTCACCCGCTGTCGCTGATCATGCTGGATATCGACTTCTTCAAGCAGTATAACGATCTCAACGGTCACCTGACCGGCGATGAGGCGCTTCGTCTGACGGCCGCCCGATTAAAAAAGAGCACGAGAGGCGCCGACATTGTCGCGCGATACGGAGGAGACGAGTTCGGCATCATCCTTCCGGAGACCGATCCGCGGCAGGCCTGGGTGCAGGCGGAACGGGTCCGCTCTGTGATGGCGCGTGACCCTTTTTTAGGTGGACAGGGGACGCCTGGCAGGAACAAACTTACCGTGAGCCTCGGTGTGGCATGCCTCGGACCAGACATGCATAAGGTTGAAGACCTGGTGCGGGCGGCGGATCAGGCGCTCTATGGCGCGAAGGCTGCCGGTGGCAACCAGACCGCGATGTCTCAGTCGTGCGGTTTGCTGTGCCCTTCGGAGGGCTCAGGATAAAGATGCTGAGATCTCCAGGATCCGGAGGTCTGGCGGCGGCGGCCGAACGAGCCGTTGGGGCGGATCATGCTGTGGAGCACGAGGTGCGGGCGGAGATCCTCACGATTGGAACAGAGTTACTGCTGGGCCAGACCATCGATACCAATTCCGCCTACATCGGTAAAGCGCTCGCGGCAGCGGGGATCGAGGTCTGCTGGAAGAGTACGGTCGGCGATCATGAGACTCGAATCAGGGAGACGCTTCGTGTGGCGCTTACGCGATCCGAGATTGTGATCACGACGGGCGGTCTTGGTCCCACGGAGGACGATCTGACCTGTCGCGCCATCGCCGCCGAGCTGGATCGTCCGTTGATTCTCGATCAGACGGTCTTAGAGTCGATCCGTCACCGATTCACGGAGCGGGCCCTCGTCATGTCCGAAAATAACGAGCGACAGGCCCTCATCCCGGAAGGCGCCGTCGTATTGCCAAACGCCCACGGGACCGCCCCAGGTCTCGCTATTCGTCTGGAGGATGGGAGGATCGTGATGGCGATACCAGGGGTCCCCTCGGAGATGCGGTCGATGCTCGACGCGCAGGTGATCCCGTATCTGCGCAAGACGTTCGGTGCGAAGTCAAGGATTCGTTCGCGCACCCTGAAAGCATGCGGCATCACGGAATCGGCGCTCGATGAGACCATCAGCGACCTGGTCCGCCTCTCACATAATCCGACGATTGCGATCCTGGCCCACCCGGGAGAGATCCACATCCGGCTGACCGTGAAGAGCGAGTCGGAGACGGAGGGCGATCGACTGCTCGACGATCTTGAGACCAGGATTCGCACCCGACTGGCCGAATTTCTCTTCGGGCGGGGTGAGGAGCGACTTGAGGAGGTCGTGGGACGGCTCTTACTCGATGCCAAGGCGACCGTTGCCGTTGCCGAGTCGTGCACCGGCGGGCTGGTATGTCACCGACTGACCAATCTCCCGGGAAGCTCCGCCTATTTTATTCGCGGCGAGGTGGTCTACAGCAACGAGGCAAAGGAGCGCCTGCTTGGGGTACCGCGTGAACTGATGGCAGAGCATGGCGCCGTCAGCCGGCCCGTCGCTCTGGCGATGGCTGTCGGGATACGACAGGTCGCCGGAACGGATCTGGCGCTGGGCATTACCGGTATTGCCGGGCCGGGTGGCGGCACCGCCACGAAACCGGTGGGTCTGACCTATATCGCGCTGGCTTCAGGCGATGGCGTGACCTGCCGCGAGTACCGGTTCCTGGCGGATCGGGATACCAATAAGCTGCTTGCCTCCCAGAAGGCCCTCGACATCCTCCGCCGACACCTGCTGTCGCTTCGATATGTCGGACAGATCTGACGTCCGGCCCGTCTCAACGATTCGCGCCTTTGTCGCCGCCAACCTGAATCCTGACCTCAAAGCAGCCCTGGCTATGGTGCAGGACCGGCTCAAGGCCACCAGAGCCGACGTTGGATGGGTACGGCCGGAGAATCTCCACCTGACGCTTAAATTCCTGGGGCAGGTCGAGGAGGATCGTATTGGCGCCATCGGGCAGGCGATCGCTGCTGCAGCTACCGGGTGTGGTCCGGTTCGCCTGGTCTTTCAGGGTCTTGGCGCCTTTCCCCGGCCCCGCGAGGCCCGGGTCGTCTGGATCGGACTCTCCCACGGGTCGGAGGCGCTGGTGGCGCTTCAGGCGAAGATTGAGGCAGCACTCGAGTCGCTCGGATTCGCGGGGGAGGCGCGACCGTTCACCGCGCATCTCACGCTGGGTCGAGTGCGGGGTCCCGCGCGCCGAGAGCAGTTGGCTCGCGCTCTCACCGAGGCGCCCGCAGAGGCGCTGGGCGAGATGGTGCTCGACCGGATCGAGCTGATGAGGAGCGACCTGAGCGCCGGAGGCGCGCGTTACTCCATCCTGCAAAGCTTTCCACTCGCCTGAGATTCCTTATAGCGGCGCAATCCCGCGCAAAAGTGCTTTCCCAGCCCCGCCTGGATGGCGTATAATATTTTCCTTCAGCTATTCTTCATAAGAAGAAGATCTCAACCAATAAGGGGAAATAAGGGGGAGATACGGCAATGCCGGCACAGCCGATGACAGTCCAGATCATCGATCAGATCAGACCGATGATC
>DATMXF010000193.1:0-2033 GCA_035561835.1 Patescibacteria group bacterium | reverse complement strand
TCGGGGGACTGACCGGGTAGGCCTCCCGGTCTGGGGACAGGAGGCGAAAGCCAACGTGGAATACGACGTCCCACTGTTTTCGGACGATAGGCTACGCTGCATCCAGAGTGTAGACAGGTACCTCAGCGACGCGCCGGGGGGCTGGGTGCGAAGCGAGCAGCGCTTCGATGCGCTTGACTGTCTCCGCCGAGAATGTTTCCTCGCCGCACTGGCGGCAAACCAATGCGGGCACGCCCTCGATAGACACGAGATCCCCGCTTACTGTCGTTGCGAAGGTGACGTGGGCAGGTTCTTCAGGGCCGCCGCACACAGGACACTTGCTAGCCATAAGGAAACCTCCGAATTCGCCAGTTCAACCATTCCTTTGGATCGGGCTCATAGACGGTCACGATCCGCATTCTCGAACGCGCGAGCTGAACATGGAGGGGACGCCCGTCTCGCGTAAATCCCAGGAGGAGTAGACTTGGACCGTATTTATCGTCAGGATAGTCCTCAATGATCTCTGCGCGGCCCATAGCGTCTTCAATCTCGTCAGTCCGGATACCGCGCCGGAGCATTCGAGCCGTTGCGTGCCGGGAGATCTCGTAATGCGCCGTCCGGAAGGCAATGCGGATCTTCTCCAGGTACTCTCGATCATCGGCCACAAACCACATCATAGCAGAGAAGCGCACCACATCAAAGTTACGTTTCTCCCGGGCTGCTCCAGGGTGCTAAGCACCTGTCACCAAGCTCCACGGGGTCCACTGGTCCTGCGAGTACAGGCGCTCCGTCAAACAATCCCTCCCCGCCTCCCTTTGCTAAAGTGATTATTGACCACTTTGTGGTAAATAGAGGTAAGAGGAGATTTTCTCAGTCGATGTCCATTATATTATGATATCGTTAATAACCGGTGAGTTCACAGGGCGCTCTGGGTCCAGCGCCCAACGTTGAACGAACCCGGGAACGCTTTTCCAAAGATTTCATGTTCCGCCTGACCGTAGCGGAGAAGGCAGAAGTGATCACAAAATGTGATCACCTTCACCGAGCATGGGGCCATCATGGCGGCCAACGTACTGACTAACCTGCACACCTCGGCCCTACCGAAGGAGAGATGATATGACGAGAACAAGTATTGCTCCAATCGAGGGACTGATCGTGACCATCCGTGGTCACCGGGTGATTCTCGCGGCGAATCTCGCCGAAATCTACGGTGTGCAGACCCGCGTCCTGAATCAGGCGGTCAAGCGGAACCCGGAGAGGTTTCCTGGGGACTTTGTCTTCCAACTGACCATCGAGGAAGCGGAAACGGTCCAACGTTCAAGATCACAAATTGTGATCATGAAGCAAGGTCTGAACATTAAGTACTTGCCGTACGCATTTACCGAGCACGGCGCCATCATGGCGGCAATGGTGTTGAACGACCCCGTATGCAGTTGCAAATCCCCCGGCGTCTGATCTGAGGAGAAAGGGGGGGTATCACGTGATGAGCGAATCTCTTGTATCGGTGGATCGGATCCACCAAGCGATTCTCGTCCTCCGCGACCAGAAGGTTATACTGGATCGCGACCTGGCGATTCTCTATGGAGTGCCGACGAAGGCGCTAAAACAGGCGGTCAAGAGAAACATCGGTCGATTCCCTAAGGACTTTATGTTTGTCCTTACTCCGGAGGAGTTTGCCGAATGGAGGTCACAGTTTGTGACCTCCAAGGCTGACTGAATGGGCCTTCGCTACCCACCGATGGCGATTACCGAGCAAGGCGTGGCGATGCTATCGAGCGTACTGCGAAGCGCTCGCGCCGTGCAGGTGAACATCGAGATCATGCGGACATTCGTGCGGCTGCGTCGGATGGTCGCCTCCAACGCAGAACCGGCTCGGCGTCTGCATGCACTCGAGAAGAAATATGATGTCCAATTCAAAACCGTCTTCGACGCGATCCGCACGCTGATGACGCCACCGGACAAACCACGGCGCTCGATCGGCTTCCGGGTCGGGGAGGCAAGACCGGCCTACTGGAGACGTCGGCTGCGCGGCGTCTCATCGCGGTGATGGGGGG
>DATMXF010000192.1:0-5202 GCA_035561835.1 Patescibacteria group bacterium | reverse complement strand
TCGGTTCACCATTCGCCTTCGATACTGGTGGCATAACACCGCGTTTTTCCGCTTTTTGTCTCCTTTTCTCGCATCGCTTCCTGTCGGTGCCGCGGCCGGTCATCTGTCATTGAAGGAAGCTGGCTCGCTTCTTGCGAGCGTACCGTTTCGACTCGGTCAACGGGGACTTACTAAGCAGTCACACCCAAAGAGGGGAGGAATCAATGAGAGTACGGAAGTTGAAACAACTGGCAGTAACCGGGGCGGTCATGGGCGGGGCGCTCCTCCTTGCCGCTGGTATCGCGGCACCTGCGGCATGGGCTGAGGACGTCAAGGATCAAGAGATCAAAGAGCTACGGGCGCTGGTAGAAAAGCTGGGGCAGCGGCTGAACCAGCTTGAAAATCAGGTTGGCGCCAAGAAGGAGGTAGCCGCCGCGGCCACGCCTGGAGCACCAGGGGAGGCCGCTCAAAGCCTGGGCGATCGAATCAAGAATCTGGAGGAGGCCCTCAAGACTACCCCCATCTTGAATACGATGAAAGACTGGCAATTCGGGGGGCATGTTGCCGTCTCCTATAACTATAACTTCAGGGATCCAAAATCTCAGAACAATGGTCTCAGACTCTTCGATGACAAGGCCAATCAGTTTGACATCAACCAAGCCGAGTTTTACGTCGAAAAGCCAACCACCGAGGCGTCACCCATCGGCTTCGGCGTCGATGTCATCTTTGGCCGGGATGCCAAGCAGATCCACTCCACAGGTCTCGGCATCGACAGCGGTGATGATCCCAAAAAGAGCGAGCCGTTCGACCTGACACAGGCCTATGTCACCTATAAGGTACCGATCGGCAGAGGCCTGGATCTCAAGGGCGGAAAGTTCGTGACGCTGCATGGCGCCGAGGTCATCCGCAGAACGGGCAATTTCAACATCTCGCGTTCGATGGCGTTCTCCTACGCCATCCCGTTCACCCACACGGGTGTGATGGCGACCTATCCCTTCACCGATTGGCTTTCGACCACCGTGGGAATTGTGAACGGCTGGGACAATACGGATGACAACAATCGAGGCAAGTCGTTCCATGGCGCAGCCACCGTTACGCCGCCCTTCATCAAGGATTTGACACTGACCCTTGGCGGGTCATGGGGAGCGGAGACGGTCTCCAATGCGCTCGACCCCACTCGTGACGTCAACCGTAACGGTCCAAAGCGAGGTCTCATCGATCTGATCGCCACCTATAAGCCGATTGCGCCGCTCACCCTTACCCTGAACTACGACTACGGGAGGCAAGAGGAGGCCTTCTTCGATGACGGTGATACGGCGGTCTGGCACGCGGTGGCAGCCTATGCCATGTACGACATCACCGACAGGCTCACGGTCGGCGTGCGGGGCGAGTACTTCAAGGACCAGGATGGTCTCCGGCTCCCCGGTGCGACAGCGGGTAAAAATCTGACGGTCTGGGGAACGACGCTCACTGGCCGATACAAGTTGTTCGATCACCTGTTCGCCAGTGTTGAGTATCGCCACGACCAGGCGAGGCACGGCCAAGAGATCTTTGACAGAGATAAAGGCGACGGAAAGGCCAAGTCCCAAAATACGGTTCAAGGCGAGTTGATCTATCAGTTTTGAGTGTAACGGGCGAGGGCGGCTGCCTCGAGGGTGAGGCAGCCGCCAGAATCCTACAGCGGCGTGTGGACGCGCCCTGAAGAATGTAAGGAGGAAAGAGATGTTGACACAACTGAGACGGCAAGTGGTTCTGGCCACGGCCTTCATGGCCCTGCTGTTCCTTGGCTTGGCGACCACCCTCTGGGCTCAGGAGGCACCCGCACCTTCGGCCGCGACAGCCGTTGCCGAAACCGTCACCTTCACTAAGGAGATGGCTGACGCCATCAAGGATTACAAAATTTCGGTAGATACCCTCTGGGTTATGATTACAGCGTTTTTGGTCTTTTTCATGAACCTGGGATTCGGTATGGTCGAATCCGGACTCTGCCGAGCCAAGAATACCGTCAATATCCTGTCGAAAAACTTCATCGTCTTTGCGATCTCATCGCTTGCCTTTTACGCCATTGGATGGGGGCTGATGTTCGGTGACGGCAATGCCTTGGTGGGCCTGAAGGGACTCTGGTTCGTAGGGGGGGCCGACAATAGTCCAGCCATGGGCGACGCCTACCAGGGGGTCTACAGCGCCATCAACTGGACCGGCGTCCCGATCTGGGCAAAATTCTTTTTCCAGCTTGTCTTCGCCGGGACGGCGGCCACCATCGTGTCCGGCGCGGTCGCCGAACGGATCAAGTTCCACTCCTTCATGGTCTTCACGTTCGTCATTGCCGGGGTCATCTACCCGGTAGTCGGTCACTGGATCTGGGGCGGGGGGTGGCTCCAGAAACTCGGAATGTGGGACTTCGCCGGCTCGACCGTCGTTCACTCGGTCGGCGGCTGGGCGGCGCTGGCCGGAATCCTTTTGTTGGGACCTCGCATCGGCAAGTATACCAAGGACGGCAAGGTCAATCCGATACCCGGCCACAGCATGACGGCCGCAACGATCGGCGCCTTCGTCCTCTGGTTTGGGTGGTTTGGCTTTAATCCGGGAAGCACGATGGCGGCATCCTGGAACGATATCTCTCGCATCGCCGTAACCACCAACAGCGCGGCGGCGGCGGCAGCCTTCAGCGCCACCCTTGCCGCGTGGCTCCTGATCGGTAAGCCCGATCTTTCGATGACCCTGAACGGATGTCTGGCCGGACTGGTCGCCATTACGGCTCCCTGTGCGTACGTGAGCGTCGGCAGTTCGGTCATCATCGGTCTTATTGCAGGAGTCGTGGTCGTCGGGGCCGTCCTGATGTTCGACAATCTAAAGATCGATGATCCCGTCGGCGCCACATCCGTCCACCTGGCTTGCGGTACCATGGGGACCCTGTTCGTCGGCCTGTTCGCCCAAGACAGCATCATGCCTAAGACGACCGGCGACGGGCTGTTCTTCGGGGGCGGCCTCACGTTGCTCAAGGCCCAGGCCATCGGAGTTCTCAGCGTCGGTCTATTCACCTTTACGATCTCACTGGCGGCTTGGGCCGTCATCAAGATGGTGATGGGGATGCGTGTGAGTCCGGAAGAGGAACTGGAGGGGCTCGACTACGGCGAACACGGGATGTTGGCCTATCCGGACTTTCAGGTGGTCACCCATTCAGCAGGAGTGCCCGGACCGGTTCCGCCTTCCGGATATCAGATGAGCCCGGTGGCAGTGCCAAAGAGGGCTCCGGCGCACCAATAGTGGCGTATCGCCCTTTTCCCCTTGTGTGCCATGCGAAAAACGGTGGTAATCATTGATGATAGCCCCAGATCGCGGGCGACTCTAGGCCAAGCGCTGAAACGACTTGGCTTTGAGGTAGTGGGCGAGGGGACGAGCGGAGCTGAGGCCGTACATCTCGCCCAAAAGCTGAAACCCGATGTCTTGTTCCTGGCGGTGGGTCTCCCGGATATGGATGGTCTGACAGTGGCTGCCCATATCCTGGAGACCTTACCCATTCCGATCCTGATCCTGAGCAGCCATCTTGACCAGGAGTTAATCCAGCGCGCGAAGGAAGCCGGCGTTATGGCGTATCTGCCGAAACCGCTTCGCGAGGAGGAGTTGTTGCCCGCGATCGAACTGGCGATCTCCCGGTTTGAAGAGTTCAACGCCCTCCGAAAAGAGAATGCTGATTTGAGGCGGATCCTTGAGGACCGAAAGCTGATTGAGCGCGCCAAGGGTATTTTGATGGAACGGGAACGGATCTCCGAACAGCAGGCGTTTGCGCGGATCCAAAAAACCAGTATGAACACGCGGCGCTCAATGGCCGAGATCGCTCAGGCCATCTTGTTGAGTGAAGCGGTGACCGGCAGGACGTAGGTTGAAGGGGCCAGTGCGGCCGACCGCAGCACTGTGGCTGCGATGACACGACGATATAGGCGATCAACGATGATCGTATGACTCCACGATGAGTGATGACGGTATAGTGTAAGGACACGCAAGATGCAAGGGGTTCTCCACCCTCTGTCCGTACATCTCCCTATCGCCATGCTGTTCATGGCGTTTATGACGATGTGTTATTGGCTGGTCAGAGGATTGGCTACGTCGGTCTTCGAGAACCGGATTTACAGCCTCACGCGCTTTAATACCGCTGCCGGGTTACTGTTCGTCCTCCTGTCCATGGCCACTGGGTTCCGGGATGTGCTCGCGGGTTACTGGATCGCGTTCAACTCTCCACTGGGAAAGTGGCTCTACGTCAAGATCATCTTAGCTGTGTTGATCGTGATCATCTACAGCGCCTTCCTCTGGCAAAGCCGTAAGAAACCTCAGTATCTGCAGGAGGACCCAAGGATTATGACCTGGTGTCTGACGACGCAGTTGGTGGGCTTCCTCCTGGTGTTAACCGTCACCGCACTCGGGACCATGCTGGTCTTCTACCCCCATCTCCTGGCGCACAACGGATAATGAGACGACATTTCGCGCATCTGGCGTTTCTCATATCATGTTTCTGGACGAATCGACGGATGAAAGGAATGCTCGCATGACTCGAAAGCCCGCACAGATCGTCGTACTCGGAGGAGGGTTCGGCGGCCTGTACGCCGCCATGACGCTTCAGAGAGAGCTGGCCGGATCCGACTTGGCCCAGGTCACCCTCGTGGACCGGCGCAACTATTTTACCTTCACACCGTTCCTGCCTGAGGTGGCGGCAGGAACGCTTGGCCGGACGCATGTCACCTACCCCTTCCGATTCCTTGCTCAGAAAGGCGAGTTTCGTTTCATTCAGGGGGTGGTGCAAAGCTTTGACCTTGTCGAGCGCACGATCCGAACGGAGACCACAACCATTCCCTATGATTATCTGATTGTATCGCTGGGGGGCGTACCCTCGTTCTTCGGCAACCCACAAATCGGAGCTCACGCTCTGACGCTCAATTCGGTTGACGATGCGCTGGGCATTCGAAACCATGTGATCAGGCTCTTTGAACAAGCCGTGGTCGAGCCGGATCCGATCCGGAGGCGTCAGCTCCTGACCTTTGTCGTGGCTGGAGCCGGGCCATGCGGGGTTGAGCTGGCCGCGGAGCTGCACCACCTGATCAGGACCGCCCTCCTCAAGTTCTATCCGGTCGACCCATCCGAGATCAGAATCGTGTTAGTGTCCAAGGGCGAACGGATCCTCCCCGACTTCGCCGGCAAGCTGGCAGACACCGGACAGCAGGCGCTGAT
>DATMXF010000191.1:0-3094 GCA_035561835.1 Patescibacteria group bacterium | reverse complement strand
GGACGATCAGGTCCACCCCCTTGACGACGTGGTACGCGTCGTAGTAGAAGGGGCCGCCGGAGATGGCGCAGGCGCCCATAGCAATCACCCACTTGGGGTCGGGCATCTGCTCGTAGAGGGTCTTGATGCGAGGAGCCATCTTCTCGGTGACGGTCCCGGCAACGATCATGACGTCGGACTGGCGCGGCGACGGGCGGAAGACGCCGGCCCCCAGGCGGTCAAGATCGAAGCGGGAGGCGCCGGCAGCCATCATCTCTATTGCGCAGCAGGCCAGACCGAAGGTCATCGGCCAGGGCGAAGATTTGCGAGCCCAGTTAAAGAGCCACTCGACCGTCGTCGTGATGACGTTCGGATCGACTTGTCTGTTATCGAACAGTCCCATCAGTAGTCTCCTTGCTCAGAAAATGTCTATCGAGTCTGTTGCGTCTATTACGTCTGTTGCGTCTATTTGGTTGGTCTGGTTCTTCAACGAAATAAACCAGATGGACCAGATAGACCCAATCGACTCATATTGACGGCCGAAGCTTTGGTAGAGCCGCTAACTGGCCGCCGACGTCTCCGTCAACAGCATTCCTAACTCACCAATACTCTCGTACGTCACGCCTGCGCATACCGGAACCGAGCGGGCGAGTTCATTCCACACCGCTTCCGTATTCCCTTCTACTACGGGAACTTCCAGTCGGCATGCGAGGCGCTGAAGGATCTCGACAAGCGGAATCGTGCGACCGAACGGCTCCAACGCCGGGTGGAGGCGCTGAACCCGTCCCGCACAATTTGTGAATGTCCCTTCCTTTTCGTAACTACTCAATCCTGGGAGAACAACATGCGCCAGTTTTGCCGTCGCTGTCAAGAACAAATCGTGAACGACCAGCAGATCCAACTTCTTCAGCGCCTCTGCAACGGCGAACTCTCCCGATAGGGCAGCCACCAGGTCCTCCTCGAAGACGAGTAAGGCGGCCAGCCTACCTTCAGTTGCGGCGCTCAGCATCTCTCTGATCCCCATCCCTCGGGTCTTGGGGAGCAGTCCCAGCATGCGCATCCCGACTGAGTTGGCATACTTATCGGTCCGCCGAAGCAGGTGATCTTCCGGGGCATCACCGCCGGGCTCCTGAGATCGCTTCACCCGGTAATCAATGTGTGGAATGCCGAGCTGTTCTCCAAACAGTTGCCGAACCAGGAATGCCTCCTCATTGGTCAGCCGTGCCGATGCGATCACACCGATCGCCTCCGCTCCCTTCTCCCTGCGAATTCGAATAAGGTCGTCGGCAATGCGCTCTACCACCTCATCCCAGCTTGCCGGCAGTAACTCTCCATCGCGCTGAATCAATGGCGTGCCGATCCGTCCGGGATCCTGAGCGAAATGAAACTCGAAACGGCCTTCATCACAGATCCAGTGGCCGTTGACCGCATTGTTCACTCGAGGGCGTATACGGAGCATCTGCGAACCACGCTCCTTATACCGCACATCCGCCGTGATGTTGCACCCGGCGCTGCAGAGCCCACATATCGACGGAACCTGTTTCATCAGATCCCATGGCCTTGCCTGAAAACGATAGTCCCGGCTTGTCAGCGCCCCAACAGGGCAGAGGTCGATCACATTCCCAGAATATCTGTTATCCAGGCTTCGGCCGGGGAAGAGGCCGATCTCAGATCGGTCGCCTCGGCCGAACACGCCCAGCTCCGACGTGCCCGTCACATCCTGGCAAAACCGGACACAGCGCGTACACAGGATGCACCGCTCCGCATCAAAGACGATATATGGCCCGATCGGCTGGTGCTTGATCCGATGGATCTTCGGTTCGATAAAGCGGCTTTCACCGGGACCGAATCTGAGCGTATAGTTCTGAAGTGGGCACTCTCCCCCCTTGTCGCACACGGGACAATCAAGCGGGTGGTTCAGCAACAGAAACTCGAGCACCGCATTCCTGGCCTTCTTCACCCGTTCAGAGGCCGTCAGCACCTCCATCCCATCCGCAACGGGGGTGGCGCACGAAATCACCAGCTTCGGGTTACCCTGCACCTCTACCTGACACATCCGACAACTGCCCACTACGCGCAGCTTCGGATGATAGCAAAAATACGGGATCTCGCCGCCGGTCTGCAGTACCGCCTCGAGAATCGACGTCCCGGCAACAACCTGTACCGGCCTACCATCAATGATCAGTTCAACCAAGGAACACCCCATGAGGCCAGGCCTCACCACGACCCACAACAATGCAATTCTGGAGAATTCCGGGTCTGTTTGGTCTGTCTGGTCCATTTGGTCTAGACCAAGCAACGAAACAGACCGAACAGACGAGATAGACGATACAGACATTTCCTGACTAAACTATAGTAGAGCCTCCAGGCACTGTCAACTGCAAAGCAGCCAATTCTGCACGTCTCGCGCGCCCTCTCTGCATTCGCTTTCACCTTGACTTCGCGTTACTCCAAGGCTATCGTTAAGATAACAAGAAGGCGTGGTGGAACGAGGGAAGAGCCAGCGTTTTTAAGCACTCCGGTGCCACAATCGGGAGGCTAAGTATCATGGGTATCGCGGCAAGCGAATTTGAGGATGCGTACGAAGACGTTGAGGCCGAAGAGGACGTCGAGAAGCTCTGTTGCGCCATCTTGACGGAACCGATCCGAGGACTGGGATTTCGGGAGCCGATTTGCGTTCAGTCTGCTACCACCGTGCGGGATGCGACTACGGCAATGAACGACGCTCACGTTGGCTGTGTGCTGGTGATGGAAGGCGACCGGCTTATCGGAATCTTCACGGAGCGCGACCTCCTGAAGAAGGCGGTCGGCCAGCTCGACCTGGACAGCCCCATCGGGGAGATTATGACGCCGAATCCTGAAACCGTGGGGATGGATGACGGCATCGCCTACGCCCTCAACAAGATGCATACCGGCGGCTACCGTCATATCCCGGTGCTCGACCGACAGGATCGACCGGTTGGCGTCGTATCGATGCGCGACGTCGTCAGGTTCATCGTCTCCCTGTTCCCAGCCGCAGTGCTCAATGTACCGCCTGAGCCCGGCCTCGCGGCACGAGGGCTCCACGGCGGTTAGTCAACGATTGAACCCCATCCAACATGAAAGGGTTTAGATG
>DATMXF010000190.1:0-2447 GCA_035561835.1 Patescibacteria group bacterium | reverse complement strand
TCCTACTACCAAGCGATAGAAGGGGTGCGCCTTTGCCCCCATTCGCCGCAACTTAATCTTCACAGACATATTTATCTCTCCCTTTTACTCTTCTGCGTCTACCGCACAGGCAGTCTGCCCGGCGTCACACGCCCATGAAGGACCGAAGGCGCTTTGCCATTTTTGCCCTCGTCCCGCTACCCCCAGGCATGACCCGTTTCATCAGTTTCCTGGCCTGGACAAACTGTTTGAGCAGACGATTCACGTCTGCCACCGATGTGCCGCTTCCGGTTGCGACCCGTCGGCGTCGGCTCCCATTCAGAATCTCGGGAACCTCCCGCTCCTTCCGGGTCATCGAGTTCATAATCGCCTCGGCCTGTTTGAACTCTCGCTCTGCTGAAAAGGTGTCAGCCAGGCCCTTGTGCCCGGACAACCCCGGGATCATCTCCATCACCTGATCGAGGGGCCCGATATCCTTCAGTTGCTGGAGTTGCAGGCGAAAATCCTCCAGCGTAAAGCCCTCGGAGCGAACCTTCCTAACAAGCTCCTGGGCCTGTTTCTGATCGACCTTCGCCTGCGCCTTTTCCACGAGGGTCAGGATATCGCCCATCCCGAGGATCCGGGAAGCCAGTCGTTCGGGGTGAAACGGTTCAAGGGCATCCGGCTTCTCGCCGACACCGATGAACTTGATCGGCTTCCCTGTCACCGACCTGATCGAGAGGGCTGCACCGCCTCGGGAATCTCCATCCAACTTCGTGAGGATAAACCCTGTCAGGTCAAGATCCGCATTGAACCGGACGGCGGAATTGACCGCATCCTGTCCGGTCATGGCATCGGCAACCATCAGCCGCTCGGTCGGCGCGGTGGCCGCAGCGATCGCCGCCAGCTCTTGCATCAGCGGCTCATCGATATGGAGTCGCCCGGAGGTGTCAAGGATCACCGGATTTTGCCCGCGCTCTTTTGCCAGTTTTCTTGCCTCCTGGCATACCTGCAGCGCAGACCCCGGCCCCGCGTATACGGGTACCCCAATGCCGCGTCCCAGAGTCTGGAGCTGCTCTCTGGCCGCGGGCCGCACCGTATCAGCCGCTACCAGAAGCGGCGACCGCCCTTCCGACACGAACCATCGAGCCAGCTTCGCCGACGTGGTCGTCTTGCCGGATCCATGCAGGCCGACCAGCATGATGGTGGTCGGGGAATCCGACGCATAGGTCAGCGGGGCGCGTGTCTTGCCCAGCACCTCGACCAGCTCTTCGTAGACGACCTTGACGACCTGCTGGCCTGGGGTTAGACTCTCTAACACGTCGCGGCCGACAGCACGTTCGCGGACGCGCTCGATGAATCCCTTGACGACCTTGAAATTGACATCGGCTTCGAGGAGCGCAAGTCGCACCTCTCGAAGCGCTTCGGTGACGTTCTCCTCGGTGAGCCGCCCGTGGCCACGAAGCTTTTTCAGGACTACGCTTAATCGTTCTGTAAGCCCTTCAAACACCTCCCACTATACTCCTTCCGCAGCGCCTAAAAATAGTCCTCTCGCCGTCTCTTGTCAAGGTTAAAACTGTATAACTGCTAGGGCGCGTGTTGGAGCCGGATCACAGACGTGCCTGCCAGCATGTCGTGTATGGCGCGCTTTTGCCGGGTCCATGCGATCATCAGAAAACCAAGGCCGAAAAGCAGCAGCGAGAGTATCCAGTACAGCGAGCGAAGGAATGCCTTGCCGTAGGTTATCTCCTGACCGTCCACTCGGACGACCTTCAGGCGGAAGAGCATCTTCCCCGGCGTCTGCCCACACGATCCGACAAAGATGGTGAAATATATCACACCGCTGAACAGGACGATGGCCGCGCTTGTATAGCCGGCCAATGCGATGACCTGGTCATTGATCTCGCCGCCCAACTGACCGCCGAGATAAATAGTTGTCAACGCAACAAAAGTAAGAGCAATGGTAATCAGAACGAGGCAGGTAAGATCGGCGATCCAGGCCGCCAGTCGAATCCAGAATCCGGCCTTGCGCTCTTGAGGCCCTGCGATAATCTGCGCACTATCGATCGGTGCAGCAGAATCGCAGTATTCAACGTTACTCACCGTCCCCACGAATGCCCTTCCACCTCTCAGCTCTTCCCTTTGGACACCTGTTCCGCACGCCTACGTCCATCGGGTGTGTTCGCCACAATCAGCGTTGCGTTTCCGCACGCTGGACATACCTTCTTGCGGGTTGACTGGCGCCACAGGCTGTAGAGAAGGCCGGGAATGATAAACGCCAACCACAGTATAATCTCGACTACAAATGAGCCTCTGGTCTTTGATTGAGGCATGTCAGTCTGAGCGCCGCAGGTTGTGCAGATCAGGGACTCCTCAGAGCGTCTTAACGACAAGACGGCGCGCACACCCACCACAAAGATCGCCACGACTGCCAGTAACGGGATCAGCCAACGGAGCACTTCCATTAAGGTATTCCTCCTTCACTCCAG
>DATMXF010000189.1:0-11541 GCA_035561835.1 Patescibacteria group bacterium | reverse complement strand
CTATCGAGCGAAGAGGGTCAATCCTACATCTTCCCTGATGTGAGCGTAGACCCTGGTTACACGGTCATCGTATCCAGCGGAAGTGGGCCGGATGGCGTTGATGCGAGGGGACAACTGGTCGTCCACTGGTCCACGCGGGGTCCAGTGTGGGACCCGGTCGAAGATACCGCCTTCCTCACGGACCCGAGCGGTAGCCTTGTAGACACCTTCCATTACAAGGGCAAGCGGGTGAGGAGTTCGGCTCCACGTTCTAAAAGCAAGGCCCGCTGAGCTAGGGCTAGCGACCTCCGACCTCCCGATCTTGTCCAATGGCACCCACTGCGGTATGATCCTCGTGGATCGCTGACCTTCTCTTTGCGCTCGATCTCATTCGAAAAGCAAGGAAAGGGACCAGGAATGGAGGTAAGGACTTATGCCTGTCGTGATGGAAGAATAGGTTGATCACTTTGTCGCACATCAACCCTCGATGCCGAACACGATGACTCGAAGATTTGCCCAAACCCGACCCGACGGCTACTTTGCCGTTCGCGTGTTTCACCGAAACCAAAAGGGCAAGAGAGACCCGCGGTTCCTCTTTAAATGCGGCTGCTGCAACAGCAGGCTTGAGGTGTATTACGGAGGAGACAGTCTCGAGATCAACGGTGTGATGGGGTCGGTCGAAAACTGACGCGAGTTGCTGCTGCCTCTTCTCAACATGAAATTGGCGGGGCAGGAGCGAAGAAGGCGCACATCGGCGTCGAGTGCTGTGAAGTTAAAGCAGGAAAGGAGGTGATGCAGGTGTTCGATCGTATTACATTCGACCCGCAGATCATGGGAGGCCGAGCCTGCATCCGCGGTATGCGGATCACCGTCTCCCTAGTGGTCAATATGGTTGCAAACGGTATGACCACAGAGGAGATCTTGCGAGATTATCCGGATCTTGAGGCCGAAGATATCCAGCAGGCACTTCAGTATGCGGCCTTCCTAGCTCGGGAAGAGATTTATCCGACGGTTGGGTCTCGCTCGTGAGATTCTTGGCCGATATGGGTATTTCGATGAGCACGGTGCGAGCGCTTCGTCAGCAAGGACACGAGGTCGTTCACCTGCGAGAGGAAGGGCTCGGGCGTCTTCCCGATGCCGCAATCCTTGCGAAGGCGAGACAAGAACAGCGAATCGTTCTGACATTCGACCTCGACTTCGGTGATCTCCTCGCTCTCGGTGGGCACGAGTTCCCCAGCGTCATCATCTTCAGGCTGCATAACGAGATACCTTCCTTTATCACAATTACACTTCTCAATGTTCTTGCCCAGCGAGCCCAAGTGCTTCTGGAAGGCGCCATCATGATTGTTGAGGATACGCGCTATCGGATACGACGCCTTCCGATTGGAGAAATGGGAGAGCAACCATGAGCCACAACCTGAAACCCTGATGTGCGCACTGTTGCGAGACCTTACGAAGACATCCGGGTGCCCCGCGCTACCCTAGTCGCGACGTGCCCTTCCCTTTTTCTCAGTCGTTCGTTTCAGCGCCGTCACGAGGTTGGATCACGTCCAGAAGGCAATGCTCCTTCAGAAACGAGGGGAAGCGGCTACTCAATGCAAGGCCGGCATAGCTGGCAGTGTTTGTCCGCCGGCTCGCCTCGGCCGGTTTGGGGTAAGTGTGGGATATTGCGAATCAATTCGTCGTTGAGGAATGGAGCCATCTTGGGAGATAGACCGTCGGCGTTTGCAGCCGTCTGACGTGGCTCACTTAATAGTTCGCCGGAACGATGAAAGGTTACTCACCATACGATCCGGGCGTTCTACCGACGAAGTAGGCGCCTTTGGCCGGAGAATCCGTCACTATTCGGGTAGAAGGGTTGCCTCCATACAAGGACGAGCATTTCTCTATCCGTAACGGCCGGCACAAAATCCATGATCGGTTCAAGGCTCTGCGCGAAGCCGCAATCAGGGCCATGAACGGTCGTGCCCCCTACCGTGGTCCAGTGAAGCTCGATTTCGATATGCACGCTCCTGCGCTTGAATCCGGGAAAACGTTCAATGACTACACAGGTGGAATCATGGACACGCTTGACGGATCGCATGGTGCGGAATTCACGTACCTCCCCATTGTCTATGAGGATGATTGTCAGGTGCATGCTGGAAGTGGCACACTTGTCCGCGCTCCAAATAAATTCTACGAACTGCGGATCACGTTTGTCGGAGAAATGACCGACAGCGAACCACCGGTTGGAGGCGCTACCAAATAGCGCACCTCAACCGGAACGCTGGATGCGGAAACAGAGAGAGATGAGATCAACGCCAGAGACCAGAAAGGAAGTCTTCGCTTGGTTTGGTGCCGCTGCGTACCAGGCTCAGTGTTTTGAGGTCGAATTGGGCATACTGCTATTGTTCATGCAACTGGTGCAGAATCCCGGGATCACTCACACCAAGGTCGAAGCCCTCAACACTCGTCTTACGGCAAGTAACCTCGGGTTTCTACTCCGTGAGTTAAAGAAAGGGATGTGGTTGCATCCAGACTTCGAAGGCCTGTTGGACCAGTACCGGGAAAGGCGAAATTACCTAATGCACCGCTTCTTTTCCGAACACTCCTTTGACTTCGTCACGGAAGCAGGATGCAGGAAGATGATCTCCGAGTTGACAGAATTGCACGGGATACTCGAGGAGGCTGACGAGATCGCACAAGCCATGTCCAAGAGGATCAGGCAACACTTAAACTGGTCGGAGAAGAAACTGGATGCGTTCTACCGGGCTACCTTAAAACGTGAGACCGGTATTGACCCGGACGACGAAGCACCCAACAGAGCCTCGGATACGACTTCGGAACCCGCGCCGGACGCGGCTTCCTCGGCATATCAAGGCTGACGTTGGCCATAAGCATAGGATGAGTCAGACCTGCCTTCCCTGCCCAGTAAGGCAGACACTGTGAGGATGCGCTGGCAGCGTGGCATCACCAGTCCTCCTGGAGATCGGATCGGGAAAGTCTATACGAAGTTGGCGAACTCTGGAGATCTTATACCCAAAAAGTCTTACGGGGTTCGGGCGATTTCGACGTGGAGAATTTTCAGGTCTTCAGCTTCGGCTGCTCGAAGTAAACGCTCGTCGGCTGCGGCAAATGTGATGTCTTCACCGAGTGCGTTCTTGAGGCTGATGGCGGAGGCCAGATGAACAGCATCGAAACCTTTGAGGGGATGTCGCCGGATCAGATCGCGTGCAAGGAATAGGGTGTCGTCGTGCAGTTCTACTCGGATGTAGGCCTGCCAATCGGCTTCAAATTGCCGGCAGGCGAGGGCATACTGGGTGTCGGAGAGGTGACCTTCGCGGAGTTTACGGGTAAAACCGGCATAGACTTCAGCGTACGCAATCTTGGCAGTTGCGATGGGCCCCTTTCGCTTCACGAGAGTCTGCACCAGCGGCGAACCCTTTTCGGCGACAAACCGCTTGATAAGGGCGCTGGTGTCCAGGTAGTTCATCGACGATCTTCGAGGATGGTTCTTGAAATTGGGGTGCCAGTGACTTTGGCCAGGTGGACTTTCTTCACAGGTTTTTCGGTTGGCAACGTAATCATGCCTTGGGCTGCCAGCTTGGCCAGCCTTGCCTCCCGGCTTACGATGTGCTCTGCGGACTTGATGGATTGGATAAGAGCGATTGGTTTACCCCGTTCTGTCACGATCACTTCCTCGCCTTTCTTCGTCCGCTGGAGATATTGCGTAAGCCGATTTTTGAGTTCCTTAACGCCGACGCTGCTCATTGGTATCACCTCGCTGGTAGCTATGGTAGCTACTTATAACAAGACTGTCAATGCTTATCCTACATGACGGACGGCAAGGATTGCGAGTCGGTGCGTAGCCAAGAAAGCAGAGCCGCGGTGCCCTTCGACCGTCACTTCAAGGCTTGGTCAAGGATTTTGCGGAGCTCGGTGCTGGGCTTCGCGAACCCAAATCGATCATTGGGAGACACCCCGTACAGCATCCCCACCACCTCACGCTTCAGATTGAGCAGTGGCGCCCCGCTGCAACCTTGTTGAATACCGTCGGACTGAAAGTCCGCACTGAATGCCTGCCCGCCATTCAACGACTTGTCGAAAATTCCGACTCTTCTTCGGATGTCCCCGACCGGACCACACACGGTGCCAATCACCGTTTCGTTCTGGAGGAGTTCCGGCCGATCGGGTAGGATGGCGACTGGAAGTGGTCGAGCAACTCTCTGCAGTCGGAGTAGAAGGATGTCGGAACTCCCCAGGCGCCTTGAAATGTCGGCAGCATATTCCTTGCTCAGGTGCATGACTCGGATACTGCCCCCCTTGTCCAGATGCGCGTTGGTCAGCACATACCCTCGAGGGTCCGCGATAAAACCGTGCGCAAAGCTTTTGACGATTCCTTCGTCATCGACATTCTCAACGGTTACAAGGAACGACGGCGCCTGCTCCAGCGTCCGCCGCATCTCTTCTTCCTCAGGACGCACGAGGTTAATACTCTCTTTCTCTGCCTCTTTTTGAATCTTCTCGATGGCCTGAATGGCATTGACGCGCTGGTTGAGATCATCGATACTTCGGGCAATGCGGATCGCCTCCTCGATCTCACCGCATTCCCCCGCAAGTGAGACGGCAATCCAGTACTGCTGCATAGAACGCGCTAACGGTGAGGCAATGACTCGCGAGAGTGTTAAGGCCTCCTGAAGCACTCGAATCCCAGGCTCTTTGGGAAACGACTGGCACATCATCTTGCCGATGCCGGATATCGATTGCACCTGCTCTTCCTTGTCATGTATCGACCGAGCCTGCTCCAGCAGAGCGGAAAATCTTTTCTCGATTGCCGTCTGAGCCTCGCTCCAGCTTAATCGAGGCGCGATGAGCGCAAGGCCCACAAGCAAGATCATCGTTCTCATCTGACGTTGCATCGACCCTGTCTCCTCATTTCATCTCCGAAAAGAGACTCTTTGATTTCTCTATTCGCGGAGAGAATTGTAACACAAAAGGCGTTGAGCCATTTTCCGAAACCGCCTCTGACCGTTGCCACAATTTTCGCCATCACCGATGAGAAGTGAACGCCGGATAACCATCCGCAGAGCGGCTCTGACGAAAATCCGCCATCGCATCACTAATCCAATGTTGCCAGACAGTCGAACCAGTGAAGTCGATCAATCATTCCCTGTCTGATTCTGCGTCATCATCAGCATTATCGCTCCACGGATAGTTTTATGCTTTCCACGCCTCGGCAGATCGATACAGTTGGACCTGCTCTTGCAGTACAACCCCTCATAAGAAGATTGGCATGATTCTGCGGTCGGCAGAGAAGCCGGCAGCAACACTGGCAAAGGCGCCACAGCAACATATCAATGTGGCGCCTTCTTTTTGTCCCTATATCCGGAGGCCGGTGATGAATAAGATCGAAGAGCTGAAGATAGAACGGGATGGGTTGGATGTCGGCAAGAAGATCGAGACCTTCGCCCAACAAGGGTGGGAGACTATCCCCGAAGGCGATATCGAGCGGCTCAAGTGGCACGGGATCTTCGCGAGAAAGCATACCCCGGGGTTTTTCATGATGCGTATCCGAATCCCGAACGGAATCGCCTCAGTCGATCAGGCGCGTATGCTTGCACAGATCTCCCGGCAGTTTGGCCGAGGGCTCATGGATATTACGACACGCCAGCAACTTCAACTCCGCTGGATCCGGATCGAACAGGTCCCGGAGATCCTGCGCCGCCTGCAGGAAGCGGGTCTCACCAGCCTCCAAACGGGTATGGATACTATCCGTAACGTCGTCGGGTGTCCCGTCGCCGGTATCGGACGAGACGAACTGCTCGACGCCACGCCCGTCGTCTATCAGTTCACGTCGATGTTCGTCGGTAACCGGGCGTTCACCAATCTTCCCAGAAAATTCAACGTCGTCATTACCGGCTGCACGCTGAACTGCACACACGCCGAGAGTCAGGACCTTGGACTTACGCCCGCCACACGCGAGATCGACGGCAAGCCGATCGCCGGGTTCAACGTCCAGATTGGCGGCAAGATGGGCTCCGGCGGCTACCGGATCGCCTCGCCGCTCGACCTGTTTGTCCGGCCTGAGGAGGCGGCTGAGATCTGCGCGCTGATTGCGATGATCTACCGCGACCATGGGCCGCGCGAGGCGAGATCTCTCGGTCGTCTGGCCTTCCTCATCGACGAATGGGGCATCGAGCGATTTCAACAAGAATTGACGCACCGCGCGGGCCGGTTACTCGAACACGCCGGACGCGACGCCCGAAAGGCTCAGTCCGCCGACCACATCGGCATCTACCGCCAACAGGAGGCCGGGCTCAACTATGCAGGTCTCGTCGTGCCGGTCGGGCGGATCACCGCGGATCAACTGCTGGAACTCGCGCGTCTCTCGGAACGATATGGCCGCGGTGAGCTCCGCTTCACTGTCGGGCAGAACGTCATCATTCCTCATATCTCAGATACACAACTCGGCGATTTCCTTGCGGAACCGCTCCTCCAGACCTTCCGATACGACCCGGACGAGCTGATGAGGGGGCTCGTGACCTGCACCGGCAACGACTACTGCAATATGGCGATGATCGATACCAAGGGGAGAGCGCTGGAAGTCGTTCAGGCGCTAAGCGAGAAGCTCCCCGGCGTACCGCCGGTTACCGTTCACTGGTCCGGATGCCCTGCCGGATGCGGCAATCACCAAGGCGCCAACATCGGCCTGCAAGGCACGAAGACCAGGATCAACGACAAAACGGTCGAGGCAGTCAACATCTTCGTAGGTGGACGATCCGGGCCAAAGCCCCAGGTCGGCCAGATGATCATGGCTGATGTCCCGTGCAGCCAGCTCGCCGATGTTATGAAAGGACTCGTACAGTTCTACCCTCGGAAGAAACCCACGTAGAAGACGTCCCCGCCGTGTGCCACGACTTCCCCTGTGAGCCTCCAGCCGCAACACACCCTCCCGATAGAAGAAGTCCGAGATAAACCGCTGGGCTTCTGCTATAGTAATATGAACTGGGACTTGGCGCATTTGGAGTGCACAGCTCATGCGTGATTCCACCGGATCCGACTCACTTACTGCTGAACGGCCGTGCAAGCGAATGCGTGCGCCCAGCCTTGTCACAATCGGCTTCATGCTGTGGTTTCTTACCGACCTCGTAACCCCTGCAGGGCTGCTGCCACCGGGATCCCGCCCGTCAGTCGCAAGCGCCGCAATCAGGATGGCCGCTGCTGCCCGGTCTACTACGCTCGCCGGTCAGCTTCTGGTCGCCAGGGATGAACTTCGAGATCCGCGATTTGTACGCGCCGTGATCTACGTCGTTCATCATGGCGCGACCGGCGCAATGGGTCTCATCGTGAACAGACCGATCGGAGAGGCATCCCTGTCCGAACTCCTGGAACAAGCCGGGCTGGACAATACGGGAATCAAAGGGAAGATCCGCGTTCACTTTGGAGGGCCGGTCGAACCGGGACAGGGATTCGTCCTGCATACGGCGGACTACAAGATCGAGGGCACCGAGGTGATGGAGGGCGGCATCGCGGTCACAGCGAGATCCGAGATCCTCCGCGCCATAGGTATGGGAACCGGTCCTCGCCAGAGCCTCTTCGCGCTGGGCTATGCGGGTTGGGCCCCAGGCCAGCTCGAGGCCGAAATCAAAGCCGGGGCATGGGAAATCGTTCCAGCCGATAAGATGCTCGTGTTCGACGAGAACGCCGAGACCAAATGGGAGCGCGCCATGGCCAGACGCACAATTTACCTCTAATTTTCATACGCTGCCTTTCGCCATCAAGTCGTTTTTACAACTCGCCGATAACATACGTAGAGCCATATCGAAACAGCCGGCGCGTTTCATTGCCGCATACCCACGTCATAAACGCTTCACATAGTAGAAACCTCTGTGCCTATAAGAATGGATTCTGCTCTGCTCGTTCACATCCCAGCTATCACCGCGCCCCTGACTGAAGCGAGCGCCACGCTCCGGCGGTTCGATGTGGGTCACATACTCCAGGGGCGGGTCCTTGCGGTACAGGGCAGCCAGGTGCTGATCGCCCTGCTGGGAGAGCGGATCACTGCTGAAAGCGCCATACCGCTACAGGTCGGGCAGGCCTTAGGTCTAATCGTACGTGAGGTCCGATCAGATCGAATTACATTGCAAATCGCCCAGGAGGCCAACGTAGAGACGCCAGGCCTCCAAGCTCCTACGGAGCAAGACTTGAGTGAACTGCTCGTCGCGCAACACGTACCCACCGATCCCACCAACGTGCTGATTGCCCGCGCACTGATCCGCAACGCGCTCCCCATCACCAAGGCGATCGTTCTGACCGCCCGTCACACGCTCTCTTTCATCGACGTGCCAACGGCGGAAGATGCCGACGCGGCGATCTTTCTTATGGTCAGAGAGCTACCCGTCACGCCACAGAGCCTGGAGTTGACGAAGGGCGCGCTGTTGCAACCACACAGCCTGGGCGTCCATGTGCGGGCGCTCGCGATTCAGTTGGTCGAACTACTCTCGCACATAGCACGCGACGGTACCGCCTCGCTACTGCCCCAACCTCTGCTTGCCTTGGCACAACAGGTCCTGCAGGATCTGCCGCTGCTCGTGCTCGAGCATGCTCAAAACCGGGCGCTTGCCGCGCTGATCCGACAGGTGCTGGATCAGATCGCCACACCGACGGAAGCGCGTCTCGCGCGATTCCTCGCAGAGACTGCGTTCGTCTCTTCTAGCCGTGAAGCGCGCCAGCCATCCGCTACCGCAGCCAGCGAGATCGTCATCATCGAGCCGCTGCCGCTCGCATCAGAGGGACACCCGACGTTCGCGTCAGGAGATGGGCATCAAGCGTTTCAGACGTTGCTCTCACGCCCGTCTCAAGAGCCGGCACGTGATTTCCGCCAGCAGCTCGCCCTTCTCAGGGCTACGGTGGCTCAAGTGATGGCGGAACTGCCACGCCACCATTCGGCCGCGCCGCTGCTCCATCAGCTTCAGACGACTATCCGCGAGCTCATCTCGATGGTGGAGACGGAACAGCTTATCAATGCCGGCATGCCTCCACCCACCCAGGCCCAAGGGTACTACCTATTCCATCTGCCGGTAGCCGTCGCCGGACAGCACGTAACCGACACTGCCGAGGTACGCCTGTATTATCAGCGACGGGACCACACCAAGCAGGTGGATCCTGAAAAGGCGCACCTGGCATTTCTGCTTCAACTGAGCCGCCTCGGCTCAGTTGAACTCCACGTAGACCTCTACCGGAAGCATCTGAGATGCCGAATCGAATGCTCGCGCCAGGAAGCGGTAGACCTGTTTCAGCAGTCATCGTCTGAGCTGGAAGAGCGTTTACAAGACATCGGCTACGTCGTAGATGCGATTCATAGCGTGACCACCTGCTCGCCGGTGGCGCGTTCGGCGGAGCAACCCTCGACATCCGGCTTGTTCAAGATCGACCTGCAGGCATAAAGTGCCCAGTGTCATTGCGCGGATTCTGGCGAGGCCGGAAGCGCTGCGACAACAGGATAAACGGAGGAATGATAGGTGGCCACACACCGTCGCTCGTCACCTGAGGTGCAGCAGGCCGTAGCCCTGAAGTACGAGGCCGGTAAGCACGGGGCACCCGAGGTGGTCGCCTCGGGCCGCGGGCGGATCGCTGAGCAGATCATTGCGCTCGCCGAGGCGCACGGCATCTACGTCAAGCAGGATCCCGAGTTGGTCGAAGTCCTCTCTACGCTCGACATCGGCGAAGCGATCCCGCCGGAACTGTACGCGGTCGCGGCTGAGATCCTGGCCTTCGTCTACCGCGTCAACGCAAAGAGGCACCCGCCCGACAGCTCACAACCCTCTCCTCCCCGCTGAGTTATCACCCGCGAGAACACATAATCGGTAGGATGATGATCGATGACGACGTCATCGCCAGCGCCATAGATCATTCGTGGGCTCACGCGCTAACCGAGGGAGGCAGGCTGTTCGCAGATCATGCAGGCGCTCCGTATTCCACGTGCTCTGCGTCGCACGCGGTGTCCGCTTAACGAGAACCGTGCCGCGTCTTGACTTGACATTTCGTGATGAACTGTCTCAGTCTTCTCTCATCCGCTCGTTGCAGGCCTGTCAGGCGAAGCGCGACTCTGCTCTGGTGCTGTCCGAGATGTGAAAAGGGTTCCGTCCGGACGACTCTCGCGGTAACATGAATGGGCGGCTCACCACGGGCGAGGTGCATCGAGAGTTCAACGGCTTCCTCCGCCGCAAGGCGCCCGTTGAACACGATGAGCAGCCCGCCACAACTGATGTTCACTGCTGTGGCGCGTTCTCGCTTCACCGGCGTCCGATCGCGGTTCGGCAGGATCAACTCTACGTCGACCAGGCACGGCTGCCTTACGTCTTCTCTTCGCTGAACTCGGTGTACCTCTCCTGGGGGCGACAGATGCAGCAGGAGGCCGGACGAGTGGAGCAGCGTGGAGCGAAAACGATAGAGGGCATCGTCGGCTGTCGCAGACACCTGCACGTCTCCCGCCGAGTTCCGAGACGTTCTCGACACGTCCCCGTCTTTGTCGTGGGTCAGCGACACGACGAGCGTCTGCGAATCGACGCGCAGGATGGTCCCGGTCATCGAGACGGGAGGGTCGGCGAACTCAACCTGCACCTTGAGACCGTTACAGATCTTGTTCTCCACTTCGATCTCCCAACTCCACACTTCTTACGTTCGGATCGATAGGGTGGCCGTCTTTCCGGACCTCAAAGTGCAAGTGCGTCCCCGTAGCCTTTCCTGTGGCGCCGACGATTGCAATAGGCATCTCCTGGTCCACAACAACCCCAGCCGGAATCAGGTTAGAAGCGTTGTGGCCATAAGAGGTCGTAAACCCGCCTGCGTGCGCCAGGACGATCAGATTGCCATAGCCGACAGTTCGACCACTGAAGATAACCCGGCCAGGCGCCGCCGGATAGATGAGCGATCCGGCTGGCATCCTGATGTCTACGCCGGCATGAAAGGCTCTTAAGCCTGTCACCGGATCGGTTCGAGGGCCGAACGAGGAGGTGAATCGGCCCGCAAACGAACGCATGAAGGCCTTCAGGCCATGCGGGATGCCAACAGTGGACTCGCTTACTCCCGCAACCGTTTCATCGTGGTGGAGCCCGGCATTCCGCTCGCTCGGCTTCGCGCCGGGGATGACGGCGGACAAATCGATGGCTTGGCCTGGACGGATGCGATCCGGATCCGCAAGCCGATTGGCCTTTGCGACGATGCCGACAGCGCGGTAGAGGGTATCGGCACTTGCTGATTTGCCGGTTTCGCGCAATGTCGCCTGAACCAGGTGGGATAGCGTATCGCCTGTGCGAACGATGCGGATGGTCTGCGCGTTATTCGCCCCGGCAATACCGGGCGCATTCGCGGCCGTGCGCAGCCGATGGCTCACCTCTGTCAGAAGACGCGGAAACGTCGGCTTGCTCGATTCCTCCTTAGCCTGATCCGGCATCCCACGATTACCGGTCGCACTCGCCACCCCCGCGTGGCGCTCAGCCCACTTAACGTCCATCCCCGTGTGCCTCGATCGGTCGGCCGTTACTCTTGCCGTTTCCGCCGATCACCTCATCTGCCGACTCC
>DATMXF010000188.1:0-4102 GCA_035561835.1 Patescibacteria group bacterium | reverse complement strand
AAGATTACGAACTGCTGGAACTCCTCCTGACTTATGCCATTCCCAGGCGCGACACCAAGCTGCTCGCAAAGAAGCTCCTGGAACGATTCGGGACGCTCGCCCGCGTCTTTGAGGCTGAGCCAGCCAGCCTGGAGGCGATTGACGGGATGGGGCCACAAGGGGCGATCCTCATATCCTTGATCCGGCCTCTCGCCACGCGGTTCCTTACGGAAGCGCCAATGCCAAAGATCCTCCTCAGATCCACCGGCGATGCAGCCGCCTATTTTCAGGCCAAGCTCAAAGGTCTATCGGAAGAGGAGGTCCATGTGGCCTTCGTGAACGCGAAGAATGCAGTCACAGCCACGGAGTGCCTCCAGCGTGGGACTGTGGACCAGTCGGTCGTATACGTCAGGAAGGTGATCGAGCGCGCCCTGGCGCATAAGGCCAGCGGCTTCATCCTCGCGCACAACCACCCAAGCGGCGATTCCACGCCGTCTTCGCAGGACCGGGAGATTACTCAGGCGCTGAAGGCGGCCGCAGCTACCGTGGGCATCCGCTTCCTCGACCACCTGATCATCGGCGATGACGCTCCGTTTAGCTTTAAGGCGGTAGGACTTTTGTAGGTCTTACAAGGCGTGAACTCCACTGGGATTTTAGCTTGCCTTCACTGCTTCTGCTCCCTTTCCAGAATCATCGCGATCAACTGCGCAACCAATCTTCTCTGTTCGGCGAACATCTTGACGGCATGCCAGCGAAAGTTGAGGTATCGGTGGGCAAGACGATTTCGTTGAATAGCCAGCTTGGACAGGCTTTCTTGGTCCTCCTCTGAGAGGCCAAAGAAATTGCTGCACTTCTTTACGGCATCTGCATAACTGTCGACGGAGACGCCTTCTTCGGCCAGTACCGTTCCACACACCTCAATCATGGCGGTCAGTATATTTTCGACCGTCCTGTCCATCAGCTTCTGCAGCTTCTTGTCGTCTTGATAGGCTTTCCATGTTGTATTGGCGTAGTCGGTTTCGAATTCCTTGAGTTCTTCAGATATGAACTGAAGAGACTCAAGAATCCTGCCTTTTGCGTAGCGGTATTCAGGCACGCTGTAACGCCTCCAGATTGCGCTTCGTAATAGTAAGCTGCCAATCGCACCCAAACAGACTGAAATCTTCCATCTGAGAAACGGTTTCGTTTTTCAGATCAACATATTGATTAAAATCCCTAAAAAATAGGGGGATACCTGAAACGATTGCGTTATAACACAGCATCGGTTTGCTAAACGTCAGATCGATTGCAATGACATTGACCTCTGAACGAAGCTCCCCGGACAGTCGTAACGAAATATCGGTGATATGCTCGAACATTTCTTCTTCACGAGAATGTTGTTGTGAAAAAACCAAGGCAATATCGATATCAGAATCGCGTCTTGGGGACCCTTTAGCCCACGAGCCATACAAGAAGGCCATGTCGATCCCGTAGCGCCCCGCATTGTTTCGAAAAAAATTCTCTAAATGGCTGATGATGTCCTGTCTGAGTTCCACGAGATACTCCTCTATCTCCTTCGGCTCAGCCTTTTTTAGCTGCAATATACGGAATGATATACTAAAATACCGTTTTTGTCATGGAGACCGGCAGTATCCCCAAAAGCTGATTGGTAAGCGGCGATGGGCTACGTAGTATAATGCCTCCTCGCGTGAACAGCGGATTGAGGAAGGGAGTATGCAAAAGGTAAACAAAATCGTGTTGGCGTACTCCGGCGGCCTTGACACGTCGGTGATCCTGCGCTGGCTCATCGAGACCTACCAGGCCGAGGTGATTGCGTTCTGCGCCGACCTGGGACAGGGAGAGGAGCTGGACCCGGTTCGCGAGAAAGCGCTGAAGACGGGCGCCAGCAAGGTCTATATCAAAGACCTGCGGGAAGAGTTCGTCCGGGACTTTGTCTTTCCCTGTGTGAAGGCGAATGCGATCTATGAAGGGCGCTATCTGCTCGGCACATCGATGGCGAGGCCGCTGATTGCGAAGCACCAGATGGCGGTCGCGAAAAAGGAGGGCGCGGACGCGGTGGCGCATGGCGCGACCGGCAAGGGGAACGATCAGGTCCGTTTCGAGCTCTCCTGCTATGCCATCGATCCGCATATCCGGATCATCGCGCCATGGCGCGAATGGGACCTCAATTCGCGGTCCGATCTGATTGCCTATGCGAAGAGGCACGACATTCCAGTGCCGATTACGAAGGCGCGGCCCTACAGCACCGACCGGAACCTGTTTCACATCAGTTTCGAGGGCGGGGTGTTGGAGGACCCTTGGCAGGAGCCGCCGGAAGAGATGTTTGTCTTGAGCGTCTCGCCGGAGCAGGCACCCGATCGTGCGACGTATGTCGAGGTAGAGTTTGAGGATGGTCAGCCTGTTGCGCTGGACGGCAAGCGCCTCTCGCCCGCCAGGCTGCTGCAACGCATGAATAAGATCGGCGGCGAATACGGGATCGGCCGGGTCGATATCGTCGAAAACCGCTACGTCGGGATGAAATCGCGAGGGGTGTACGAGACGCCTGGCGGGACGATTCTCCAGGCCGCTCATCGCGCCGTAGAATCGCTCACAATGGATCGCGAGGTGATGCACCTCCGAGACTCCCTCATTCCTCGTTTCTCTGAGCTGGTCTACTACGGCTACTGGTTCTCCCCGGAGATGGAACTGCTGATGCAGACGATCGAGGCGTCGCAGCAGGGGGTGACCGGCACGGCGCGGATCAAGCTGTACAAAGGCAACTGCGAGGTCGTTGGGCGGAAGTCGGCCGTTTCGCTGTACGATCCGGCCTTCGCGACATTTGAGGCGGACCAGGTGTACCGACAGTCTGACGCCGAGGGGTTCATTCGCCTGAACGCGCTTCGCCTCAGGATCCGGGCGCTAAGACAGCGGTCAGCGGTCAGCGGTCAGCGGTCAGCTCGTCCGAAAAGGAAACGGTCGGAACGATGAAATCCGGACCCAAGACTCGAAAGCCCTGGGGCGGACGATTCAAGCAGGCGACCGATCCGCGAGTGGAAGCGTACACCGCCTCTATCCACTTTGACTGTCGCCTCTACAAATACGACATCGCGGGCAGTGTTGCGCATGCGCGGATGCTGGCGAAGTGCGGCCTGTTGACGAGGGCCGAGGCGGACAAGATCGTGTCAGGGCTTGAGGAGATTGAGGGCGAGATCGAGCGCGGCGAGTTCCGTTTCGACCCCTCGCTGGAAGATATACATATGGCGATCGAGGCCCGCCTGATCGAGAAGACGGGGGAGGCGGGCGCCAAGCTTCATACCGGCCGGAGTCGGAATGACCAGGTGGCCCTCGATCTGCGCCTCTATGTACGGGATGAGATCGGAGAGATTCGCCATCTGATCGCGGCGCTTGAGCGAGCTCTTATTGGGCAGGCCGAAGCCCACCTTCATGTGATCATGCCCGGCTACACCCACATGCAGCGGGCTCAGCCGGTCCTCCTGGCTCACCACCTGATGGCCTATGTCGAGATGCTGGAGCGGGATCGCGCCAGGCTTCATGATGCCCTTTGCAGGGTAGAGGTCCTTCCGCTCGGGTCAGGCGCCCTGGCGGGGGTCGGCCTGCCGATCGATCGCCACTTCGTTGCCAGGGCGCTTGGATTTCGGGAGCTGTCGGCCAACTCGCTGGACGCAGTCTCGGATCGCGACTTCGTCATCGAACCGCTGTTCGCCTTTGCGCTCCTGATGGCGCATCTGTCCCGCCTGGCAGAAGAGATTGTCCTGTGGGCATCAGCGGAGTTCGGATTTATCGAGCTACCGGATGCCTTCGCGACCGGTTCCAGTATGATGCCCCAAAAAAAGAACCCGGATGTGGCGGAACTGGCGCGAGGGAGGACCGGTCGCGCATTTGGCGCATTGGTGGCGCTGCTGACCGTTATCAAGGGACTCCCCCTCAGTTACAACCGTGATCTGCAGGAGGACAAGGAGCCTCTTTTCGACAGCGTAGAGTCCGTCAAGGCAACCCTCCTCGTCATGGCCTCGATGGTGAGCAGGCTGACGTTCTGTGCGGATCGGATGCGGCAGGCGACAGAGGACGGATTCCTCAACGCCACTGATCTGGCCGACTATCTGGTATATAAGGGGATGCCGTT
>DATMXF010000187.1:0-5667 GCA_035561835.1 Patescibacteria group bacterium | reverse complement strand
GAATCCCCAGCACTCCCTCCATCATGACCTCGCGGATCCGGACCTCCGCCTCACTCTTGACTGTGAGATTCCCGGACATTGGAAGAAAGAGCACATTCGCGCTGAAAATTCCGTAGAAGGTAGCGAGGAAGGCGACGGCGATTCCCCGGCCAAGGCTATCCGTTCCCTCTCCGAGCTTGCTCAGAACATGGACCAATCCCATGACAGTGCCGATGATCCCCATGGTCGGGGCATAGCCGCCCATGATCCCGAAGATCTCGATCCCTTTCGCGTGGCGAGCCTTCATCGAGTGGATCTCCGTCTGCATGATCTCCCGTACGATCGTTTCGTCCGCTCCGTCGATAACCAGTTCAATCCCCTTACGCAGGAACGGGTCAACCCCATTCGCCGATACCCTATCCTGAAGCGCCAATACCCCCTCCTTTCTAGCCGTCTGGGCGAAGTCTACGAGGGTCGCAATCACCTCATGCGGCTCCAGTGCTGCGCCGGCGAATAGCGCCCGCTTCATGAGTCTCGGTAGTGTAAGGGTATCCTTCAGCGAGGCGGTCACCATAGTCGCGCCCACAGTGCCGCCGAAAATGATCAGAAAGGCTGGGAGGTTTATAAATGCGCGCAGATCTCCCCCGTCCAATAGAACAGACCCCGCAATTGCCGTGAGCCCGATAGCCAGACCGCCCAGAATGCCGAGGTCCATTATCACGCACTTTACAGAAGCAACCTGATCCCCTGGGTCTGGTTAAACCTCAGGAACTCAGCATGAAGTTGCAGATCGAGGTTGATCACGCTCATCGTGCCGTCATGGTGGGTGGCCATCAGTTCCTCGTGAAGGTCCACGAGCGTCTCCAGAAGATTGATATGAAGTTCTTTGACACTCGTAAGGTCGATGACAATTGCCTTCTTACCGAGTTTGATCATGGCGCTGACCTCTCGTCTTACGTCATGCACCTTTTCGAGCGTCATCTCACCATGCGGCCACACGCACAAGCCCACCGTTTGCCAGTCCTCAAACTGTAAGGGCTTCTTCGCGCACTTTTGGTGCTCGGCCCCGTTGATGACAACCCAGCCCTCCCGAAAGGCGCACGGACCTTGATAGACGCAGTACCGCCCACGCTGGAAAGGTCTGGCGTACATACAGCGCTCGATAAGCGTCTCTCTGATTCTGCGCTGCTTCTCCTTTCCTTCCTCCAAGCGCTTTACGCACTCGATAATGTGCGACCGGATGTTCTCGGCCGTATCGCTCAGCGCCACGGCTCCATCGGCCTTCCGTTCGAACAGAGCCTCGGCAATCACGTCAAGGTCGCCTTCATCGCCTGCGATGAGGAACGCAGACTGATCCTGATTTCGTCTCCGATACTCATCGAGAAGCGAGAGCGTGAACGGGCTCTTCACATCGCCGAGAATCGCCACCGGTTTTTCGCAACTGATGGCTTCCAGCGCCTGGTCGACCTCATCCGCTCCGTCATAGATGCGGATCTCACCCCACGTCAGCTTTTCTTCCAATGAGTCGGCTAACCCTTGAGAGAGCAACAGAATAGTGCCATAGAAGCGGTCCGTATCCGGCTTACCGAGGAGGACGTCAACTCGACGGGCCAGATCCCTCAGATCCAGCGGCTTTTTCAGAAACGCGGAGACGCTCAAGGCTCTGGCCTCCTGAACGGTTGAGATATCAGGAAAGCCGGTCATCAGGACAAACGGTACCCGGAGATTCAGCTTCCTGATCTCCCGAATCAATTCGAGGCCGCTCGTCCCCTGAAGCCGCTGATCGGTGAGCACCAGATCGACTCCATGGCGCACATGCCGGATCGCAGCCTGCGCATCAGGAGCCGATTTGACCTTATGCCCGAGTAACTCCAGGTATTGCTCCAGCGACTCCCTGACCTGGTCGTCGTCGTCGATTACGAGGATCGTATCCTTCCCCATCAGGCGTCGCCCCCTTAACAGAGCTCAGTTCATTACGGTCACAGTCCCCGTTGAGTAGAGCGATCTCACATAGTGCAGGTCCCGTGCCATACAGATCTTCGCATCCCCTTTGGTCCCTGAGACCAATCTTCGCAACCACCTAGGTCCTATCCGACGCCGAACGTACAACAGACAGGTCGCAAGATCACGGCAAAATTTTCCGACGACGGATCGCGAATGCGTTACGCTCAAGACGTAGCACAAGCAATGATTTACGCTGCCGCCAACTCCAGCGTCTTGTACGGAATCATGGGAAGCGACAGGACGTGATCCGCGGCACCCAGGGCGATCGCCTCCTTCGGCATGCCGAACACCACACAACTCGCCTCGTCCTGGGCGATGGTACGCGCTCCGGCCTGCTTCATCCGGAGCAGGCCCTGGGCGCCGTCGGCCCCCATCCCGGTCATGATTACACCTACGGCGTTCCGTCCTGCGCATTCGGCGGCCGATTCGAACAGGACATCAACCGACGGACGATGTCGATTCACCGGCGGACCGGAGTAGACATTCACGAAGTATTGCGCGCCGTTGCGCCGCAATGCCATGTGATAGTTACCCGGCGCGATCAATGCGTGCCCAGGAAGGACGCGGTCGCCATCGGCCGCCTCCTTCACCCGAACCGTACACAGTTGATCACACCGTTCCGCGAAGGACTTGGTAAACTTCTCCGGCATATGCTGGACGATCACAATACCCGGAGCGTTGGCTGGCAACATCGTGAGGAAATCTTTCAGCGCCTCGGTCCCCCCCGTAGACGCCCCCACGGCAATGACTCGATCCGTCGTCCGAATCATCGCCCCAGGCACCGGCGATCGGGCCGCCGCGCCGGCGCTCACCGCGTGCGGCTCTCGCCGCTCACGGGGAACGACCCGAGCCAACGAGGCCGCCCTGACCTTGGCGATAATCTCTTCGGCAATCTCATCCATATGCTCCCTGAGATCCACCTTGGGCTTCGTGATAAAATCAACGGCCCCGAGTTCGAGGGCGCGCAGCGTCGTCTCGCACCCTGACTCGGTGAGTGATGAAACCATGACCACCGGCATAGGATGGGCTCGCATCAGTTTCTCCAGGAAGGTGAGGCCGTCCATGCGCGGCATCTCAACATCCAACGTCAGGACGTCCGGGTTCAGCGCCTTAATCTTGTCTCGGGCGAAAAACGGATCGGCCGCTGCGCCGATCACTTCGATCTGCGAATCGCGGCCCAACAGGACGGTCAGCATCTTACGCATCAACGCCGAATCATCCACAATCAGGACTCGAATCTTGTTATCCATCTCACGCTCCACTCAGGTGTTTAGACTGAAGACTGAAGTATCCTAAAAGCCTTCAGTCTTCAGTCTCCAAACAGCGTGATATCTCCGTACCGCTCGATCTCCCGCTGTGCCGTTGTCTCGTGCTCCTGCTCTACCACGGTGGTCACGCTATTAACGCTGGAGAGACGTTTCAACCTGACCCTCCCCGACGCGGTATCGAACAGGATATACCGGGCGGCGCGGCCTCCCAAGTCATGGGCCAGCAGCGGGATCTCCTCCGTACGCAGGAACTCCCGAATAAACCGGATGTTCTGTTGAGGAACTCCGTTGGGCGAGTCGGCGATCTGGAGAACATGGCCTCCGCCAAATACCTTAGCTTGCAGTCTGACCCGCTGTCCCCCCAGCTTCTGGATCTCGCCGATCAGCAGCTCCATGGCGTGAAGTCCGAATCTGGAGAGATTGTCCTCAGCGTTGCCGTTCAGCGCTGCGGGCAACATGAAGTGATTCATCCCGCCGACGCCCGCCTCTGGGTCCCGTAGACAGGCGGCAATGCAGGACCCCAGCAGGGTCTTGATGACGGTCGGCTCCCGGGTGGCAAACACGCCTCCGATGTGAATGCTGACCTGGGCTTTGCGCTTCATGCAGTCGCCCCCGCACCCTGTGGCAGCGCCAGAATCCGCCCTTCGCGCTTCCGGTAGATAGTGTTGCGAAGAGGGGTGAACTGATCGCTCATCCCATGGAGCGATTCGGAATGCCCGAGAAAGAGGTGGCCGTCATCTTTAAGATAGCCGGCAAAGCGTTCCATGAGACGGCGCTGCGTCGGCTTGTCGAAGTAGATAATGACGTTTCGGCAGAAGACGCAGTCAAAACGCGTTCGGATCGGCCACTGGTTGTCCTGTAGGTTAATTCGACGAAATGTGATCAGATTTCGTAGCTCCGGAACCACCTGCACAAAACCGTCGTGTGCTCCCGTCCCTTGCAAAAAGTACCGCTCGAGAATAGATCGAGGAATCTCGGCAACGCGTTCTGCCGCATAGACACCCTGCGCCGCTCTGGCCAGAACCTCCGTATCGATGTCCGAGGCCAAGATGCGCACATCCCAGGCCGGCAGGTTCTCGATGGCCCTTCGCAGCGTGATGGCGATCGTGTAGGGCTCCTCGCCGCTGCTGCACCCGGCGCTCCAGATCCGAATCCGTCGCTCTCCGGTCCGAACAGCCCGCGCCTTCCAGGCCGGCACCATCTCTTGCTCCAGGAAATCGAAGTGCGGCTTTTCGCGATAAAAATCGGTCTTATTCGTCGTAATGGCGTTGACAAAGTGTTCCAGTTCGGCATGTCCCGTCTCGCCGCTCAGATAGTCGTAGTAGTGTTTGAAGGATGCCAGCTTAAGCGCGCGCAGCCGTTTCCCCAGCCTGGAGCAGACCAGATTTCGCTTGTGTTCGCTCAGAGCGATCCCGGTATGGGCTTTGACCAGATCCTGAAACAGCCGAAATTCCTGATCAGAGATTGTGGTCTCCAACGGAACGTGCAACAAAGGCCCGACTGCAGTTCGGTGCATTTACCCACTGCCCCCTTAGTTCAAGCCGGCCGCTTCAACCGCCGCTTGTGCGGTCGCCGCCGCGTCCGCAACCGTCAGCACCTTCTCGATGTCCAGAAGAATTACTAACTTCTCTCCAGCCTTGGCGAGCCCATTGATGAACGAGGTATCCACCTGGCCGTGAAGCTCCGGCGTAGTCTGAATATCGTCGCCAGCAACGTTCAGGACGTCGGAGACCGCATCCACGATAAACCCCATGGTCCGCTTCTGCCCCGCTTGACCTCCTCCGGTCGGACGACCCTGGACCTGGACCACTACGATAACGGTAAACTTGGTTAACTCCACTTCCGGCATCCCGAACTTTTTTCGCAAGTCAATAATAGGAACGATCGTACCTCGAAGATTCAGTACTCCCTTGATGAATACCGGCGCATTAGGAAGAGGGGTGATGGCCGAGAACCCCTTGATCTCCTGGATGTTCAGGATCTCCACCCCGTACTCTTCCTGCCCCAGGGCAAAGGTGAGGAACTGATGTATGTCATTCGCGTGGCTCATCTTATCGATCGTGGACTCGTTCATTGGCCGACTCCTCCTACCACACCATCCCCCGCTGCGGATGGACCACAAAGGGGGATGTGGCGCTGATAGCTGTCTGTGTTCTAAAACTCCTCAAACGTGCCGTACGCCGCATCGGTTCCGGTGGCCGCCGCTACCACCTTGGGCGCGTCGCTCTTGCCCCTCGCCTTGCCTTTGAGGGGCACGACCTTGCCCCTCGGCTCTTGGCCGATGGCGGATGACGGAGAGCCGACCGCGGCCTCCTGCGCCAACTTAAACTGGGCCACCTGGGCCGACAGCTCCTCGGCCTGCGCCGCCAGCGACTGCGCGGTTGAGCTGAGCTGCTCGGTCTGGGCGGCATTGCTC
>DATMXF010000186.1:0-2975 GCA_035561835.1 Patescibacteria group bacterium | reverse complement strand
GGCGGAGCGCTGTCATGATACACCTCCTGTCTACAGGTTGATGGGATTGCGAAACCCTGGGCAGGAGTTGTATACCTCAACTTGGCTCAGAAAGGCAGCGACGGTGGGGTGGGGAACTGCCGCGAAGCGGCTTACTTGAACTCGTGATTGTAGCGGACCACCTCCGCGTGGAGCTGGGCATTTCGCAGGGTGGAGGCCAACGGTTCAGCAAAGCCGGTCAGCACCGTGATGTGATCCTGCGTGAAGGCGCCCGGCGTCAGGCTGTCTATGATCATCGACCCGACCGCCTCTCCAGCTACCAACAGGGGCAGGATCAACGTCGAACGGATACCCTCCCGCGCAATCACGGCCTCGTCGGCAAAATGCTGCTCCAGCGCCAGGTCCGTGGTCAGGCGAGGGAGTTTGTGAGCTATGGCCCACTCAACGGCTGTCTCGTTCGACGGACGCCACGTCTTTCCACGGAAACACTGCAAGGGAGGGTCCGCAAACGACAGCACCGCGATCAGCTTCTCCCCTTCCTGCGCGACCACACAGATCCGATCGCAGGGCACGATCTTTTTGATCGTCGCCGCGAAAACAGGGCCGGCCTCCTCAAGCATCATTGTCCGGCTTAAGGCCATGGCGACGTCATTGATCCCACGCTGATACTCTTCCGCCTGAATCAGCGACGTCCCCTGCCAGTAGAGACTCCCCGTCAACGCGACGATCGCGAACACCACGATGAGCGCCAGCCCGAACTCAGTGCCGAAGAAGCCGAACTGCTGTCCCTTTAACCGTACCCATCCCGCCAGGATCGGAAGAAGGATCGCGACGCCCAGCAGCCGACGCATGGCTGCGGCAGTGGCCGTATCGCTCATGATGACGCCTACGATCCTGTGTTGTGCTCGAGTGAACACGACGCCGATGGACAGCGCGAGGAACAGGAAGGCCGTGTGCGGAGCGACTGTCGCAAAAGGATAGACCTGATGGATCGCCATCCCGCCGTAGAGGTAGGCCACGAGAATCAGGAACGCCATTGCGGAGACCGCAACGGCAACGTGCTCGGCAGGCTGATACCCGCGACGGGTCTTCACATCCAGCAGCAGGAGGGCGCCGCCGAGCAGCAGAAAGTTCAGTGCCGATGCAAATGCCGGCCGACCTGGCGCATGGTGTGATTCGGTAAGCGTCTGAAGCTCCGTGACCAGCAGTTGGTCGATCCCGAGGTCCCACCCAAACAGATATTCGCTCAGCGTGAGCAACCCCATCAGGGCGACAGTCGCTGCGCAGACCTGGGCGACCCGGCGACGCCACCCGTCGGTAGACTCCGCCCGCAATAACCACAGAGAGATTCCGATCAGGACGAAGGCGAGCGCCGTGTTGGCGTGCATAGTAGGAAATCCCGGCGCCGAGGCCTTCAGGATCTCAACGTCAAACCACCAACCGGTCAGGACCAGGCCGCCGGCTACAATCGCGCCTGCGCTTGCGGCATGTGGAATCCACCGCAGTCGTGATGCACGCTGACGGGTGGCAGAGTGAATACTCATGGCGTGCTAGAATATACTGTCGTTTATCATTATTTACTCTTTGTGTCATACTATACCACTACTCTCCTCAATGCAAGAGTATAACTACTTATTGTCGTTGATAACTAATGAATTGTACCGATACGGCGCACTCATTGGCATAGAACTCGGTTTGTTGCGCCTTCTCAGCTTGCTGTCGTAGGGGTAGACCTGCGGGTCTGCTATGAGGCGAGGGACGATAAAGCGGGACCGGCGCGCGGGGCCCGGCGGCAGAGCTCTCGCCGCGTCTTCAGGACTCGATCAGACGATTGCGGAACGCAAATCGGACCAGCCCGGTGCGATTCCCAATGCGAAGTTTCTGGCGGATCCGCGCGGCATGGTTCTCGACGGTCCGGACAGATCGCTGGAGCGTCCCGGCGATCTGCTTGTCGGAAAAGCCTTGCGCAATGAGCTGGAGGATCTGCTGTTCGCGCTGGGTTAGACGCTCAACGGGCACGCCGTCCGACAGCCGGTCCCCATACAGGACCGGCTCTTTGACAATGTACTGATGGATGATGTCGGGTATCGCCGCATGCCCCTCCGACTCCCGGAGATAGATCGTAAAGACACAGCCGAGCGGCGGCGTCGCTGAACATTGGTCGGCACAGATCTTTGCGTAGCCGAGCGTCTCCGCCACTACCCCGGCAAAGAGCCCCGCGGCCAGTTCGCACAGATATAACCCGGATTCACGCGACTCCGTGAACTGGCATTCCTGAACTATGATCGTAAACGCGTCATCCGACTCGACCGTCACTCGGATGGTCCATCCACACTGCTGTCCTATCGCCTTCAGGCACTGCACGCACGCACGAGTGTCACACCGTCTCAACGTGCCATGCCTCAGCAACCACTCGGAAGCCGCCAGCCGACCCTGCTCCGCCCCTCTGTCGCGAACGATCTCCTGGAATACCGAGGGGTGGATCTGCTGTGCCGACGCATGGATGACGGCGACCAGCGCCTTCGTGAGCAGTACCTGCGGACAGTGTGTTCGCTGACGACTCTTATGGTCAATCCGACGCTTCACGGCATGTCCCTTTTATGTTTCGTCTCGTTTTCACACCCCACGGCACCCCAAGATGATCCTCAGGCCGGATAGATATACCATTCCTGCACTATTATGGGCGTGAGTACCTAATACACACAAGCGTATATTTACGTAGATATGCTGAGCAGAACTACGTATTTTTCTCGAACAGCTCCCGGAGGTCCATCCGCTCGCTGCCGATGATTCGAACACACGGCCACCTGAAAATAACTTTCACGACACGCCGCCACGTGAGATAATGCAACACATTCAAAGGAGGGCTGGACGGTGAACTATAAGGGCTTGCCGATCGGCGAGGGCGCTCCGGTCATCGTAAACACGGTAGTCGAGATCCCCTCGGGATCAAGCAACAAATACGAGTACGACGTCAATCTGGGCGTGTTCAAGCT
>DATMXF010000185.1:0-6689 GCA_035561835.1 Patescibacteria group bacterium | reverse complement strand
ATCCTTTCCCTCCCAGGGTCTTACAGCCTTCAATGTGACAATAGCGAACGATAGTGCTGCCGACGCAGAAAATGTGCGAGTAGTTATCAATCACCCGCTGGAAGCCGTAATACAGTCCTTCGAAATTCAGGTATCCGAACCCGCAATGGCTTACGCCATCGAGAACACGGAAAGGACGAACCAACTCGCTGTGAACTTTCCCCTTTTCGCGAGAGGTGTTGACTGCGTATGTACCTTCTTAGCCAAGGGACTAAGTGCCAACGACCTTAGCGTCAGTATCATTGGAAAAGACGTTGTAGGACAAAAAAGTAGGTCCGAGGAGCCTGAGCGCCACTTACGGCGGGTTAAGCGTCTGTTAAACGTTATTTATATCTACCTCATCCTGTCCTTCCTGGGACTTACTGGCGGAACAATCTTTTCGATCGTGATTGGGGTTACGTCAATGAACTATCGACAAGGATTGGATATAGCTGAGCTCTACCAGTCCAACGGACGATGGGATAAGGCTATAGCAACGTATGAAGAAATGGCCCAGCGCTCTTGGTTCCCTAGTGATGCGCAGCTATATTATCGGCTTGCCGCCGCGTATGCCCGTAACAGTAACATCCAAGGAGCGTTACTGTATTTGCAAAAGGTGGCTCGACAAGATCCGGAAATATTGGACCTCGTTACGGCAGATAAGAGCTTTGATGCACTCCGAGGTAACGAGCAACTTAAAGTTTTGATCCAGCAAGTAAAAAGGTAGGCCGCCTAACAGGTTGCGGTAAGAGCTTTCCTGGATGAGCACTTTATAGACACGTTTCTTCTTAAATTCCGGGGACACGATACAGGAAATCCGGAGGCACCATACACATTCTTGTTGCGCGAGGCGGTCCGGTGGGGGGAACGTGGTATATGCCTCGTCGCTCGGCGGCGGTGTCACCGGAAGCCGCACCGTGTCAATGGGAGTAACCGGATTGCTGGGATTCGCTTCACTCATCCCAGCGGACCGCGCTATTTACATGTTGTTGACAACACTGGGGGATGGTAGAACCTACCATGATCTATGAGTTCGAATGGGATCCCGAGAAGGCGAAGGTCAACCAGCGCAAGCACGGTGTGCCGTTCGAGGAGGCGGCAGCGGTATTCCTTGATCCTCGGGCCGTCTCGCTGTACGATGAAGAGCACAGCGAACAGGAAGACCGATGGCTCACGCTCGGGTTGTCATCGACTGGACGAATGCTCGTGCTTTCCCATACATTCCAGCCAATCGACGAAAGACGGTGCCGAGTACGGATCATCATGAGTCGGAAAGCCACCAGACGCGAGAGAGGACAGTATGGCAAGTGAGGAGATGAGAAAGGAGTATGACTTTTCGAAGGGTGTTCGGGGCAAGTTTTATAGGCCGGGCCTTAAGCTCAGCCTTCCCGTATACCTCGATTCAGAAGCTATGGCCTTTGTACAGCGCATTGCCCGGAAGAAGAAGACCGACATCTCCACGGTGGTCAACAAACTGATTCTCACGGACAAGCACCTTGCAGAGGTGATCGAGTAGGGGCGTATGACGTGCGGACGTGGGCAGCTACTTTCAAAAAGTTGGTCAGAAAGTCCCCTGGCAGAAACTCGCGGAAGACTTCCGGGATGAGACATTCCGTTTTCAAGTCCTGGACGAAGGAGAATACGCGGATCGTGACTGGCGAGATGATCTGAAGAAGCTGCTCGCTTCAGCGGTCTAACCGGACAGCAAGAGGCGGTCCGGTGGGGGGAACGTGATATATACCTCGTCGCCAGGGCGGCGGTATCGTCAGAAGTTGCGGCGTGTCACTAAGTGTGGACTGCTGGGATTCGCGTCACCCATCCCAGCTACTGAACTACCGTTGTGCGTCAGAGCGACGTGGAACGCTCGCGCCTGAGCGTGGTCGTAGATATGGATAGATTGACAGATGCTTGACCGCGGTGGTAGCGTGTGGCATGCCTGCTCTCGATGAGATTCGGACGAAGATTCTACGGCGGCAGTACGAATTCTCGAAGCACGCGGTTGATCAGAGTATTATTCGGGATATTAGCGTCACCGAGGTCGAGGAGATCATGGCCGGCGGCGCCGAGATCATCGAGGATTATCCCGAAGATAAGTACGGTCCCAGTTGCCTGATCCTCGGGTTTACCAAGACAGGGCGCCCTCTGCATGTGCAGTGCAGTTACCCCAGCCGACCGCTCCTCAAGATCATCACCGTCTACGAGCCTGATCCGGACCTGTGGGTCGATTGTCGGATCAGAAAAGTAGAGTGAAGGGAGAAGAGATGAAAGAGACAATGGTGGATGCGAAGGTGACGTATACCTTGGAGCATGAGGGCAAGTTCTACATCGTTGAGCATGTGCCGGCACGGGTGTGTAAGGAGACGGGTGAGCAGTACTTCGCCCCTGAGGCTGTGGAGCGCATCCAGGCCCTCATCAAGGGCAAGAAGAAACCCGACAAGGTCATCAAGACGCCCGTGTACGAATACGCATGAGGCGATGCCCAATATCGGGCTTTCGCCGACGCCGCTATCGGTGGTGCCGCTGATCGAAGAGACTTTGCGAATGCGGGAGTGTCCCGGAATCTACTTTGCCGATGAACCCGCGGGGCGTGAAGCCAAGGTCGCCGGGAGTGGCCTCGGAGTGTGGGAGGTTTTACGAGACTATGTGGCCGCCGGGCGCGACGAAGACGCGCTCAGGAAATCGCTGCCTCAGCTCTCGGCCGCCCAAGTCAAGGCGTGCCTACTGTACTACCGAAGGTATCCTCGAGAGATTGACGCGGAAATCCGTGAGAATGCGGCCCTCACGCCCAGGGTTATTCAGACCAGGTATCGTGGCTTGGTGTCGCTTGCGTGAAATTCTACGTAGTCTATCTCTGACATACTACCCGCTTCGCCGCACCGCGCTCGCCCGCACGGATTAGCCCGGTTTCATATTGACAGTACGGCCTCCTTTTGGTAGCGTGAAGGGCAAGTTTACCATCGAAATGAGCGGTCGCTGAGGTGACCGAAAGGAGTGTGGATGGAGCAGTTCCATCGAATCAGCCGGCTGCCCCCGTACGTCTTCAATATCGTGACTGAACTGAAGGTCGAGGCGCGGGCTCGCGGCGAGGATATTATCGACTTCGGGATGGGCAACCCGGATCTGCCGACCCCTCCCCATATCGTGGAGAAGCTCTGCGAGGCGGCCAGGAATCCTCGTAACCACCGGTATTCCGCCTCGCGTGGGATTACAAAACTCCGGTCCGCTATCGCCGACTGGTATGGGCGGCGATATGGGGTTGAGATCGATCCCGGGCGGGAGGCGATTGCGACTATCGGCGCCAAGGAGGGGCTTTCGCATCTGGCCTTGGCGGTTGTAGAACCGGGGGATGTGGCCCTAGTGCCGAGTCCCACCTACCCGATCCATCCGTATTCCGTGATTATCGCCGGCGGCGACGTCCGCAGCGTTCGGCTTGAAGAGGGCATCGACTTCTATGAGGCGCTTGTGGCAGCGTACCGAGAAAGTTGGCCGCCGCCCAAGCTGCTCATCCTGAGCTTCCCGCACAACCCGACTACCGCTACCGTAGACCTCGCGTTTTTCGAAAAGGTCGTGGCGTTCGCACGGGAGCACCACCTGTTTCTGGTCCACGACCTTGCGTACGCGGATCTGACCTTTGACGGCTATCAGGCGCCAAGCCTCCTGCAGGTCCACGGGGCAAAAGAGATCGGGGTGGAGTTCTTCACGCTCTCCAAGAGCTACAATATGCCGGGCTGGCGAGTTGGGTTCTGCGTCGGCAATCCGCGGATTATTGCGGCCCTGACGCGGCTCAAAAGCTATCTGGATTACGGCATGTTCCAGCCGATTCAGATCGCGGCGATTATTGCGCTGAACGGCCCGCAGGCCTGCGTGGGAGAAACGGTGCAGACTTACCGGGTGCGCCGTGATGCGTTGGTGGACGGGTTGAACCGGATCGGATGGACGATCTCGAAGCCGAAGGGTACGATGTTTGTCTGGGCGAAGATCCCAGAGGCATACCAGGGTATGGGGTCTCTGGAATTTTCGAAGTTCCTCCTCGATAAGGCAAAGGTCGCCGTCTCCCCGGGGATCGGGTTTGGACAGTACGGGGATGCGTACGTCCGATTCGCCCTGGTGGAAAACGAACACCGGACTCGTCAGGCCATCCAGGGACTCAAGCGAGTACTGTAAATACAGTGATTAGCGGTTAGTGACGAGTGATCAGATAAAGAATTGCTGGTTGCTGCAATTGACCACTGAAAGCTGATGAGGATGTCTACGCTGCGGTTAGATAAGTTTCGTGAAGAGTGCGGAGTGGTTGGGATCTATGGCCATCCGGAGGCCGCCAACCTCGCCTATTTAGCGCTGTATGCGCTTCAGCACAGGGGACAGGAAAGCGCCGGGATTGTGACATCGGATGGTGGGTCTCTGCATCTTGAAAAGGCGATGGGGTTGGTTGCCGACGTCTTTTCCGAGACCAGGCTTCGTCGTCTCAAAGGCGCGCTGGCCATTGGCCATGTCCGCTACTCGACGGCCGGGACCTCGCATCTCAAGAATGCGCAACCGTTGTTGGCAGGCTATCTGCGTGGCCAGATTGCCCTTGCGCACAATGGGAATCTGACAAACGCCGAAAAGATTCGCCATGATTTGGAAGCACAGGGTTCGATATTCGGTTCTACAACTGATAGCGAGGTGATCGTTCACCTGATCGCCCGCTCGCGGGAGCCGAATCTGCTGGAGGCGTCAATCGAAGCGCTGAGCCAGATTCGTGGCGCCTATTCTCTGGCCATTATGAACGAGACAGAGTTGCTGGGGATCCGCGATCCCTACGGCTTTCGACCGCTGTCGTTGGGAAAGCTTGGTGATGCGTGGATCCTGGCGTCGGAGAGTTGCGCATTCGACCTGATCGAGGCACAATTTGTCCGCGATATCGAGCCTGGCGAATTTATTCGGATCAATGAAGATGGCGTACGTTCGTTTTTCCCGTTCCCACCCGCGCCAAAGTCTCAGTGTATCTTTGAGTATGTCTATTTCGCCAGGCCGGACAGCTTGTTATTTGGTCGATCTGTCGCAGGGATTCGCAAAGATCTCGGCCGACACCTGGCGCGCGAATATCCGGTCGAGGCGGATGTCGTAATTCCCGTTCCCGACTCCGGCGTGCCTGCCGCGCTGGGTTTTGCCGAAGAGGCGCACCTGCCGTTTGAACACGGCCTGATCCGCAATCACTATGTCGGTCGGACCTTTATCGAGCCGAAACAGGCGATTCGGCATTTCGGGGTAAAGATCAAACTCAATGCCATTCAGGAACTGCTCGAAGGCAAGCGCGTTGTAGTGGTGGACGACTCTATTGTTCGTGGAACGACCAGCCGGAAGATCGTGTCAATGATCCGAGGGGCCGGGGCAACAGAAGTCCATGTACGGATCAGCTCCCCCCCCACGATCGCTCCCTGCTATTACGGGATCGACACCCCGACACGGAAGGAGCTGATTGCCTCTACGCACGACGTCGAGGAGATTCGGCGGTACCTTCGTGCCGACTCTCTCGGCTATCTGAGCCTGCAAGGATTACAGCAGGCTGCCGGGAAGGAGAATCGAGGAGCGGCAGACTTCTGCAATGCCTGTTTCAGCGGCTGTTACCCGGTTCCGTTTGTCGAGGAAGATCAGGAGCAACTCCGCCTCTTTACGGACTAGAGAGGGCGCGGAGCGCGTATAGACATCCTACTCAAGGGTAGGGGGCTCCCTCCAGGGAGCTGAACAACCCTTGCTCTGGCATCGCCGCGACACGGCGTGTCACATTCGTGAGCAACCCCTTTGGATCGATGAGTCAGTAGAACGCTGCCCGTGTGCCGACACGTGGCATCAGTATCAATCGCTGTCAGCGATCAGCTCACAGCTATCAGCTAACGAGGAGACGCGTTGCATGAGTGAAGCCAGCATTGTACTGCCAACCTTTGGCCCGCAGGAATGGAAGATCCTCTGGTTTGTCCTGGTTTCGGCTTTCATCGCCCTCGGATACGGCGCCTTTCTCGCGAAGAAGACCATCCAGGAAGACCCAGGCAGTCAGGCCATGCAGGATGTGGCCAAGGCGATTGAAGAGGGGGCGCTGGCCTATCTTGCGCGACAGGTCAAGACGATGCTCTGGTTCGTCATCGCCATCACGATCGGTCTGTTCTTCATGTATCGCGGGATCTATGAGGGGATGCTCCTGCCGCTTGGCGTGGCGCTCGCCTTCTTCATGGGGGTTGCCGCCTCCTACGGGGCCGGGTACGTCGGGATGTTGCTGGCCGTAAAGGGCAATGTGCGGACCGCCGCCGCCGCGCTCCACAGCTTCAAGGCATCCCTGGAGATCGCCTTCAGGGCCGGGACCGTCTCGGGGATGTTCACCGTCGGCCTTGGGCTCCTGGGCGCGACCATCATCTTCATGCTGTTCAAAGAGAATGCAATGAAGATTCTGATTGGCTTCGGCTTTGGCGGATCGCTCGCCGCCCTGTTCATGCGTATGGGGGGCGGCATTTTCACCAAGGCGGCTGACGTGGGCGCCGATCTGGTCGGCAAGGTTGAGAAGGGGATCCCGGAGGATGATCCGCGCAATGCCGCCACGATCGCCGACAATGTGGGCGACAATGTGGGCGACTGCGCCGGAATGGCGGCCGACGTCTTCGAGTCGTACGAGGTGACGCTGGTGGCGGCCATTATCC
>DATMXF010000184.1:0-2593 GCA_035561835.1 Patescibacteria group bacterium | reverse complement strand
CGTCGGGCGCGCCCCCACGCAGAGCACATCGTTCACATTCATGGCCATGCAGTCGATCCCGACCGTATCGTACTTCTGCATCATCTGCGCAACCATGAGCTTTGTGCCCACCCCGTCGGTCGAGAGCGCAAGCCCCATCCCGTGACCGAGGTCGATGACGTTGGCAAAAAAGCCGATCGGCAGGACCGGCTTCCCAACCCCTCGCACAAAGGCAAACGTTTCGCTCACCGTCTCAATCACCCGAGACAACACCTGCTCTTCCCGCTCGACATCGACGCCGGCGCCAAGGTAACTCGCTGCGTCCTCCGGATGCTTCTGCATGTTCTCTGGTCCCTTCCGACTTTGCTGCACTGATCTCAGAATATGACTATATATCCGGACAGCACTACCATAAATCGATCAACCGTGGGCTAACAGTAAGAGATTCGCCGCGAGGCGTCAAGCAGTATCCTGGGTTATCAGTAATCCCTTAGTCTCGCTCGGATTAGCCGGTTCGAGATCCGCGTTCTTCGCCGCCTCAAGTACTCCAGTCGCCAGCACTTTCAGCTTAGCTCCGCCTCGTAACGCCACCGTGGGCAGGCGGCACCTCCAAAGGTGCGCCCGGTTCTACGACCAGGATTTGTGCAACCTCGCGTCCCAACAAGGCTAAAGAAGCTCCTCGGGAATTTCTCGGACCTCTTCTTCTGGGGAGGCAAGCAGGCGGGCCAACTTTTTGTCTCGACCAGTCCGTTCGGCAAGCTTAAAGGTGAACGCTTTTTCTTCCTCAGTCATCAAGCGAATGAGGTTTGCCGCATCGTCGGCGTCCTTGAGTCCCGTGGCCTGGAGTTTCATAGCGACAAGATGCGGTTTGGTCAGCACGGGGATGGAGACGCCTGGAAGATGCTCAGCCCGCTTAATGGCCTCCAACTCCCATTTATAACGCGCGATCAGCAGGTCCATTCGCGGATATTCGCCACTGAGATCCTCAAGAAAGATGATATCGTGCTTAAAAGGCTCCTCCGGAGCCTTGCTTCCCTGAACCAACTCCGCACGAAATCGTTCCGGCAGATGTTGCGTCAACAGGGCAAAGAACGCATCAGTCCCGGACGTTCGAATTACGTCTGAGTACAGGCAGAAGTCTACATCAAGAGTGGTCCGCTCGACTCCATGCAGGATGACGGCATAGCCGCCGACTACGGCTATGTCGACCTTAACGGGCAGAGCGCTGATAATGCCGCGGATTGTCTCGAAGGTATCTTTGATAGATTTCATAGACCGAGACCCCCTCCGCATCGGCCTTGAGAGTAAGGATGCTGGAGATCAGGCGGTGCATGGCCTCCGCCCGTTCGAGGGGCGACAGTCGAAGAAACCTCGCGCGCTCCTCGGCTTTTTTGCTGTCCAGGATGGATGGCATGTGCATACTGTACCACACTTCCCGCCACGATCACCAAATCCATCCCCTGCCCCGCGTGGGGACCCGCGGGCAAGCCCGTGGTGCCAACGGCGAAACGCTCTGTCGCTCGTGGGGCCGGCAACAGCGAAAACAATAATACGGCGATGCTACATCTGTCCGTCCCCTCAGAGCGAATGGCGCTCGCGCCAATCCTGCATCGCCACGGCATGACGCAGAGTCAGGTTGCGCCTGGGAGTACGAAGGAGTATGATGGCTCGACATGAATCTGGAATGACACCCCTCTTAGACGAAGATAGGGAACATGATGCGTTACTTCAAAGTGATCGTGGAGAAACACCCGGAGGGCTACGTGGCCTATCCCATTGGGCTCAAAGGGGTGGTGGTCGGCGAAGGCGAGACCTACGAGGATGCCTTGGCAGATGTACAATCTGCCATCCGCTTCCACATCCAGACCTTTGGACCGGAGGCGCTGGAAGCCGAGTCTCCCATTCTGGACGCCTTCATTGCGGAAGCCACAGTCACGGCCTGATGCTCACGTTTCCGGTAGATGTCCCGAAAGCAAAGGCCATCAAACCCCTGGAGCGGCTGGGCTTCCGGCTGGTCCGAGAGGGGCCGCATCTGGCGATGATACGCAAGAACCCGGATGGAACACAGACGTCCCTCACCATACCTAATCACTCCGACATCAGAGGCTCGACGCTCCGCACCATCTGCATTCAAGCCGGTATCGCCAGAGACGAATTCCTTAAAGCCTACGAAGAGACGTGAGTCTGGGCCGGTGTAGGTTGAGCTGACCCGAGAGCTGCCCACCGACGGTCTGGCTCAGACGTTCCCTCGTTCGACGGAAAAAGCCATTCCAACCCGATCTGCGTGGGTGAATTCAGAACCAGCCATCCGGATTTGGGAAAGAACGTGATGGTGGGCAGGGGCGGAATCGAACCGTCGACACCAGGATTTTCAGTCCTGTGCTCTACCGACTGAGCTACCTGCCCAAAACCATAAGGGAGATGAGCCGTTTATGGAACGGCCCGATCTTTGTAGCACCGCGAAGCTCGTTTGTCAAGCAGTGGAGTTGCAGCAGTGGAGTTGCACCCAAAAATAGAGATTGGCAACCCCATCCCTTCATCTGCCCGTCATTGCGAGCGACCACCGGGAGCGTGGCAATCTCATCGTTGTACCCAGGGGCCACGTACCCCAACT
>DATMXF010000183.1:0-2941 GCA_035561835.1 Patescibacteria group bacterium | reverse complement strand
CGCAGGCATGCCTCGACCAGGACGCGCACGGCCTCCGCGGGGAGTTCGGGAAAGCGGTCCCGTACCGCGTGAAACGCAAGGCGACTGAGGGACTGGCCGCCCCAACTATTGCTTGGATCCATGAATGGCGACACAAGGTCGCACGCACGCTCGAAAATCTCCCGCAGGTGGAACTCGGTTCGCCGGTCGAGTTGGCGTTGTCCCAGTGCGTCAATGTAATACCGTTCCATTTTGCAGTCCCCCGTTTCAGGCATAGATCGGCTTCGGCGGAAAAGAGTTACTACTCAAGAGTACCGAGTTCTCATTCGCTTGAACTCCGTCGAGATCGGCGGTAATGGTTCTTGAGCCAGCGATCGATTAGACGTTCCAGCTCGTCTGATTGCGTCGGCGAGTAGTCCTGCGGAACGTACCCCATTTCGAGCCAGGAGATCACTTTGTCTTCGATCAATTCGCGACCGAGTTGAGGATACTCCGTGTGGATACGCCGCACGGTCTGATTGATATCCAAGCGTTTTCCGTCGGGCCAGATAAGCTTGCCGCACGTGGCATCGACTTGTGTCGTCTCCAGTAGAGGCCAAACCGTTTCACGCGCTTCCTCTGACAGCTCACCTTCCGGCGAGTCCATCCACTGAAACAATCCTTCGATAAACGCATCGCCCTCGAGTGGCCGATCGTCCAGATACATTTTGTCCCAAGCCCAGCTTTTCTTGCCCATGAGCGCGATTCCGGCCATTGGCTGATCAAGCAGTGCGCGAGAGCTTTATCGCCAGCCGGGAGCGCTCGATACCCAAGGCGACCCATTTGGCACTCAAGGCCTTGAAGCGCTTGTAGTTGGAAACCTCGCGACGAACCTGCCCGAGGCATTGACGGGGAATATAGTCGGTGCGGCTCTTCATATCAAGGGTAAAGCTCAGCTGGTAGTAGGCCCCGGTAGCGGCCTTCGGATCCTTGTACTGCCGGCTGAGCGAGCCGGGCCGCATATCGCCGATGGCGGCGAGATCTGCCTTGATCTTCTCAATACGTCGATCGATCTGTGCGATGCGTTTCTTTGTCATGGGTATAGCATATATATGCTATACTATAATGTCAATGACCAACCCGCGGAGACCGATTCCATGGCCCTATGGCTGCGTTGGTGGCATGCGATGTTGGCGCTGCGCCCGGCGTTTTCGCGCCTGCGCAGCTTTCTGTGGTTTGCAACTGCCGTGGCGGGCTTGACAGTGCGAACCGATTTGCTGGGCGTGACCAGCATCGTGCGGGCGCTCTGCCTCAAGCCAGTGCTCTATGAGCGCCTACTCGGCCACTTCCATACCAATGCGGTCAAACCCAACGCGCTCGCGGCGTTGTGGGTACGCCTGGTCTTAAAGCTCTTTCCCGATCCCTTGCGCGTGCACGGGCGCCTCGTGCTGGTCGGCGATGGCATCAAGGCCGCCAAGCGCGGCAAGAAGATGCCTGGCGTAAAGCGGCTACATCAGCAATCGGACTCCAACAGCAAACCCGAGTACATCATGGGGCACTCCTTGCAGGCGCTGAGCATCCTCATGCCCGCCGGACACACTGTGTTCGCGGTGCCTCTCGCCATGCGCATCCACGAGGGCCTGGTATGGTCCAATCGCGATAAGCGCACCTTGCTCGACAAGATGCTCGCTCTGATCGGTATCGTCGAGGTCGGTCAGCTCTTCTACTTCGTGGCGGATGCCTATTACGCGAGTGGAAAAATCATCAACGGGCTGCTCGAGCAGGACAATCACCTGTTGACCCGTATTCGATCCAACGCCGTTGCCTATCGGCCCATCGTGGGGCGCGGACCCAAGAAAAGAGGTCGGCCTAAACTCTATGGCAACAAGGTCATCCTCAAATCGCTTTTCTGCGATCAGCGGGCGCTGCAAGAGATGCCAAGCCCCGTCTACGGGGAACAAAATGTCACTCTGCGATACCGGATGTGTGATCTGCTGTGGCGGCCGGCGGGGCGCATCGTGCGCTTCGTCGCGGTGATCCACCCTGCGCGAGGACGCTGCTTGCTGATGAGCACTGACACCAGCTTAAGCGCCGCCGAAATCACTCGCCTATATGGCCTGCGCTTCAAGATCGAACATACATTCAAACAGGCCGTGAACCACATCGGCACTCTCGCGTATCATTTCTGGATGCAAAAAATGAAACCGCTGCGTCGACGAAGCGGCAACCAGCACCTGCATCGCGAGTCGCTCGAATATCGCAACGACATCAAACGAAAGCTCAACGCCTATCACATCTTCATCCAGGCGGGAATCATCGCTCAGGGCCTGCTGCAGTATCTCGCCGCCGTCTTCCCCCGGCTCGTGTGGGATTCATTCGGCTCATGGCTACGAACCATCCGCCCCGGCATTCCACCCTCTGAGATGGTCGTCGCCACCGCGCTCCGCCAGCGCCTACCGGAATTTCTCTTGGATAACCCAGAATGCACTTTCTTCGCGAAATTCATCCTCGATCGACAAGATACGGATAAATATGGCCTACTACGAATGACCGGATGAGGAGAATGCGGCACTCATGGGTTTATCGATCAAACTATGCCATTTGCCTCCCTTAACTCCGATTGCTAGAGCAGCCAACATAGCTTCTGTCCAGATTGGAGCTGACGCGAATTTCCGCTGCTCGCAGCGTCCCAGCGCGCTTGCATCTCGTTTAGTCGTCTCCGACACTGTCGATGCTTCAACTTTCATCTCTGCCTCTTTCCGGTCTTTCGCTATCAACCTTCCTGCCCCACTTCCCTCATGCGCCTTTTGCTCTGACGCACTTCTCCACGGTCCAGCTCATCTCCGTGATCGGTACCATTGGGACTCTGACTCCTGCCAGCGTTCACCTCACCGGCAGGTCTCCCCGCTTGCCTCGTGCCACCTTCCCACCGTTCCGTCCTCAAACACGTGGTACGCCACCGCATCGCTTTCTCCGCCACCAC
>DATMXF010000182.1:0-8320 GCA_035561835.1 Patescibacteria group bacterium | reverse complement strand
GTGCAGCCGACATCGATGATATCCGCGCCGCTGGCTGCGTAGTAGCGGGCCTTGCTGAGGATCTCCCCGATCGGCAGGGTGGGGGCGTCGTTGATCTCGGCCAGGATGGTCAGATCGTGCGCGCCATACCCCTCCCGTTGCTTCTCGACACCGAAGTAGTAGGGGATATCACGCAGATCCTTCGGCCCCTTTTCGACCTTCACGCCCAGCGCCTGCTCCAACTCGCCAGGTTCCACACGGCAGAGTCCGGGGATCATCAGCAGATCACAGGATGGCGAACGGAGCGCATGGAGGATGAAGGGCTGAGTCATCAGGGCGGCCACGCTGATCTTGAGGACGGCCACCTCGTGGTCGAAGTCGGCCTCCATACCGGCAAGCGTCTCTTTCAGGGCGCGCTCTGCCAGCTTGCCGGTGATGAAGAGAATCTTCATGCGCCCCCCGCATTCCGTCGGAGGGGTGTAGGCGTGAGGCCGGGCGGGGCGAGGCTCGCCTCGGTCAGGAAGCCGCAGAATCTCCGGATGGTGAGAGGCCGCCTGCCTTGATCCTGGAGAGACCGCCTGAAGGCCGAAAGGGTGTCAGGCCAGGCTGGGCTCGGGAGCGGATCCACTGAGGGCCTCTTATTCCATGGCCAGCGCGAAGCGAATCGCCGTCTCCACCGCCTCGAGCTTCTCCGCGCTGAGCGTTGTGATATGCTCCCGCAGGCCGGCCTTGGCAATGGTGAGGATCGTATCCAGGTTCACGACACACGGCTGGGGGAGGCCATCCTCAGGGCCGAGCGGCACTTCGGCGGGGATCTTCCGGATGCGGGTGGTGACGGGAGCGACCGTTACGAGTACCCGGATCGCATACGCCTCATCCCTGGAAAGCAGCACGACGGGCCTACGGCCGGTCGGCGGCGGAAGCTCTGCCCACCAAATATCCCCCCGCCTCACGCCCAGGGCTCCTGCTTCAACACAGCACTACTGATCTGATGCGCGAGTGCCACCTCCTCATCCGTCTCCGGCTGCTGTCGGTAGCCTTCGACATACCGTTTCACCGCCTCCTGCGCGTGCTGCTGGTCCAGGAGACGTTCGACGGCCTCACGAAAGAACCGGCTACGGCTCTCCCCACGGGTCTTGCATTCGCCTTCAACGGCTTTCAGTGTCTCCACAGGGAGACTGATGGCGATCTTAACGGTTTTCCCCATTCGCTGCCTCCTCTACTATCCATACCGAAGTGATACTATAGTATGAAGTCTGGGTGCTCGGTTGTCAAGAGGGTATTTGAATGGTCTGGCCAGCGTATAATGGCTATTATACGCCGTTCAAAGATCGAGATGGCAGCCCTACAATACCCGGGTATTCCCTGAAGAATCCGCACGTGGGAGATGCACTGGGCCTCCGCGAGCATCGCGAACAGCGGGTGGTGGGAGGAACGGCCACGCTTCTTGGGGTTATACCCCTTCAGTGCACCCTCTTGGATGCCGTATCGCTCAAAGATGCTGGAGTCGAGGTCAAGCGTGTAGCCCTGCGATTGGGCGGGAAGCCGGGATCCAGGCTCCACGTCCATGGCGGATTGAAGGTCTCGGTGATCGCCTTCGGGGTGAAGCGCCAGAAGAAACGCGTGACGGTAGCTGTGCCTGCATCGTTTCGTCCCTCCTTAGTGAGCGTGAGTAATCAGCTAACCCCACGCTAGCAAAGGTTCATGGGCAAAACGATGCTTTTTTAACTGCACCGTTTGGGTTCGGTCCTCACACCCAGAGGCCGCCGTGGACGTGGAGGACCGCTCCTGTCACGTATCGCGCCCTCTCGGATGCCAGGTAACTCACCGCCTCGGCGACATCGCCGGGCGCGCCCAATCGACCGAGGGGGATCATCCGGGCCCAGGCCGCTTTGTCCTCGGCGCGATACTGACCGTAGGTCTCGGTCTCGATGAAACCGGGGTTCACGGCGTTGACCCTGATGCCCCATGGCGCTTCGGATCGCGCCAACGATCTGGTCAGCATGATCACGCCGGACTTGGCGATGTAGTAGGCCGGGGCCTCAAAGACGCCGATCGGCGAATACTCCACATTGAGCGCCCCGATGTTGATGATGCTGCCGGCTCGCTGCTCTCGCATGACCCGCAGGGCCGCCCTGCTGCAATAAAAGGCGCTGCTCAGGTTGCTGTCCAGGGTTCGTTGCCACTCGTCATCGGTAGTGTCGTACAACGCCCGCACGAGAAAGGGACCGACATTGTTGACCAGGATATCAAGTGAGCCGAGTTGCTTGACTGCCGTCTCGATGAGATGGGATGCTCCAGCGGAGACGGATATATCCGCTTTCACAGTCATTGCCTTTACAGACAGACCCTCGAAGTCCCGGAGAGCCGATTGAGCTGCGCCGTCGTCGCCATGATAGTTCAGGACGACGTCGCAGCCATCCTGGGCGAGGCGATAGGCGATCGCCTTGCCGATCCCTTTGGTGCCGCCGGTAATCACCGCAATCCGTTGCGCTTCCACTCACTCAATCCCTTTGGCAGGAAAAGCAATTAGCTGTCAGCTTTGGACAACCCCCCCCTCGCCCCCCTTTCAATAAAGGGGGGGTGTTGCCGATATGCCTCCTTGTCTCCCCCTTTCGTAAAGGGGGATTGAGGGGGTTTACGTATGCCGTAGTGCGACCGCGACATCCGTCCCCTCCCCCTTCGAAACTGTATCTTATGCCCGCCTCGGTGAAACTTCAAGACGAATCCGCCCGTACAAGCGCATCCAAACCTATGGTCTACGTCCCCTCTCGATCGGATCACTCAAGAATAGATCAGAATGCGTCCGTGTGAGCGCAGCGCAGCAATCCAACCATTCTTCGTCCCCGGTTCCCCAAGTATATGAGAACAGAACGGCGACATTACCGCCTGTCTGCCGCTAGGCAGGCGCACCTTTCGTGTGCTACTCAGAAACTGGTAAGTTTTTCCCACCTGCGGGTCAGGCCCCGCCGGATGGGATACTCGCAAAGACGGAAAGAATCGAGCGACAGCGAAGCCTATCACTATTCTTGGGTTATGGGCGTTGGGAGAGGACTTGAAAATGTAAAATAGAAATGATATTCTCTTGTGCATGTTCATCGCGAGAAAGATAAAAGCGCTGTTGCAACAGCGCTTAACATCGTACCCCGCCGTCGCGTTGGTCGGGCCGCGGCAGTCCGGCAAAACTACGCTGGCGCGTTCTTTGTCAACCGATTACTTCGACCTGGAGCAAGAACCCGAACGATTGCGTCTCGATCTGCAATGGTCATCGTTGGTCAAGACCAAACGTCTCATCGTACTCGATGAAGCCCAGACATGGCCGGAGGTATTTCCGCGCCTACGTGGGAATATTGACGAGGAGCGTCAGCGGAATGGTCGTTTTCTGTTGCTGGGTTCCATCGCCCCATCGCTCATGGAACAGGTGTCTGAATCTCTGGCCGGGCGTCTTTCTCTGTTTGAGTTAACCCCTTTTCTGCTCACTGAACTTCCCGACATCCCGCTGACGGAATTGTGGTTGAGAGGCGGCTTCCCGGATGGCGGCATTTTGATGCCTGACCGTTATCGCCAATGGCACAAGGACTATCTTGATCTCCTGGCACAACGGGACTTGCCAAACTGGGGACTGAGCGTCAAACCGCAGGTGATGCAGCGCTTGCTGAAAATGTTAGCCGCCGTCCATGGCCAGTTGTGGAATGCCTCGCAGATCGGGCAAGGTCTCGGCCTCTCGTACCATACGGTTAACCACTATGTCCATTTTCTGGAGGGGGCTTTTCTTGTTCGCACGCTCCAGCCATGGTCGGCCAACGTGAAGAAACGGCTGGTTCGCAGCCCTAAGTGCTATTGGCGCGACACGGGTATGCTCCATAGCGTACTTGGTGTTCACGACTATGAAACGCTCTTGAATCAACCGTGGGTGGGAGCCAGTTGGGAGGGTTTTGTGATCGAGCAGATACTGGGCGCGTTAAATGCTACCGGCCGACCAGTCGATCCCTGGTTCTTTCGTACGGCCGGCGGCGCCGAGATCGATCTCCTGTTCCGGTGGAATAAGCAATTGTGGGCCATCGAGGTCAAGCTGACCTCCCACCCTTCCCTGCAAGATTTCGACGGTCTTGATCGCACGGCAGATCTGGTAGGCGCAGATAAACGTGTACTGGTCTCCCAGACGACCCAATCAACAACCAGTCGGGATCGAATTTCATGCTCGTTGCCGAAGTTGTTGAAAATACTTCTTCACTCCAACGCCCGCTGATCAGTAAACCAGGGGCCGATCATATCCGATGATGAGGATAAGCACGGCAAAAAGACATAATGTTCTCCCGATAAGAACGTGGAGAACGATGTAGCCTGCCTTCATGGGGGGCCAGCCCAAGGGATTCCATGAAATCGGTATTATGTCCCCCGAATAGAACTGCTTGACTAATTTTGGGTGGGATGTAGAATAAGTTACCCGACAGATCGGGCGGTTAGCTCAGTCGGGAGAGCGCCGCCTTCACACGGCGGAGGTCACTGGTTCGATCCCAGTACCGCCCACCACCTTTTCAATCACTTACACGGCTCCTGCAATGTGACGCGATCAAGTGACCAGCGATGTGACTGGAGTCGCTGGCAGTCCACGAATGGCCTCTCGCAGATCGATGTTCTTGCCTACAGCGTTATCCGTTCGATCCCAATACCGCCCACCATGATCCCCCTGCCGCCCGGCAGGGGTTTTTTATTTACTCTGACCATTGCAGCTTGACATCAGCGGACTCGTTCGGTAGGCTCCGGTTCATCTAAGCCTCTCATTGCATGTAAGGGTCAAGCGTCATCGGAAGAAGCATGACAGTCGAACAATCGAGTGATGTAACGGCGCGGGTGCGACAGATCGGTGAGCGGGTGCTTGCCGGAGGGACGCCGACGTTCGAGGAGGCCGTTGAACTCTTCGAACGGTCCGATTACGACGTCCATGAGTTGTTTCAGACGGCGAACCGCCTCCGGCTGAATCGGTTCGGTAACCGGATCCATCTGTGCGGCATCGTCAACGCGAAGAGCGGCGGCTGCCCTGAGGACTGTAGCTTCTGCAGCCAGTCGGCGCGTCAAGCCGCCGATGTGACGAGGTACGACGTCATTGCTTCCGATGGGATGGTGATGGCTGCCAGGCAGGCGCGGGCGTGCGGCGCCGTTGCGCTTGGAGTCGTGACCGCGGGGCGCGGCTATACTGCCGGGTCCGAAGATTTTCACCGGCTTGTCGAGGGGATTCGGGCCGTTGCGCAGGACGGCCTGGTCGAGGGGCATGCTTCGCTCGGCATTATGGGCGACGAGGAGTTCCGACAGCTCAAGGAGGCCGGCCTCACGACGTTCAACCACAATCTGGAGACCGGCCGCTCCTACTTTCCGAACATCTGCACGACCCACACCTACGACGAGCGGGTCGCGACCATTAAGGCGGCCAAGGCCGCCGGGATCAGGGCGTGCAGTGGAGGGGTCTTCGGGATGGGGGAGGAGCCCAGGCATCGCGCGGAGCTGGCTTTTGCCCTGAAAGAGCTGGACGTCGACGAGGTCCCCCTGAACTTCCTGATCGCCGTTGATGGGACCAGTCTGGCGAATATCGCCCCGCTCTCACCGCGTGAGATCCTGAAGGTCATTGCCCTCTTTCGCTGGATCCTCCCGACCAAGAATATCTTCATCTGCGCCGGCAGAGCACTGCTGGGCGAATTGCACCCGATGATCTTTTTCGCCGGCGCAAGCGGGGTCATGGTCGGTGACTTCCTGACCACCAGGAACCGAAGCGTGAGCGACGACCTCAAGATGTTTCATGATCTGGGGCTCGATTTTGGCGAATCGTTGCTCGCTCCGGGACGCCACGCCGCTGCCGCTTCGACAAGCCTCACCACAGGCGCTGCGCTCTGACCCTCGACATGGCCTCACGCAGCCATCGGCTCCGGCAGGATGACAAACGCTACGTCTGGCACCCGTTCACCCAGATGCAGGACTGGCTGCAGGAGCGCCACCCGATCATCGAACGGGGCGAGGGAAGTACCCTCATCGACGTGGATGGGCGTCCCTACCTGGACGGCGTCTCCTCGCTCTGGGTGACGGTCCATGGCCACCGCAACGCAGTCATCGACCGGGCCATCCGTACCCAACTCGGAAAGATCGCGCACACGACCTTTCTAGGGCTTTCGCACCCGCTCGCCATTGACCTGGCCAGGGCGCTCGTCCGGGTCGCCCCAAAAGGACTCGCCAAGGTTTTTTACTCCGACAATGGCTCGACTGCCGTCGAGATCGCGCTCAAGATGGCGTTTCAGTACTGGCAGCAGCGAGGTGGAGCGTTTCGCCGTAAGAGGCGGTTCATCGCCCTGGAAGAGGCGTATCACGGCGACACCTTGGGCGCGGTGAGCGTGGGCGGGATCGATCTGTTCCATCAGCTTTACCGGCCGCTCCTCTTCCCGATCCGGCGGATTCCGTCGCCGTATCGGGCGCCATGGGACCGCCGTCGGCGGCCTGACCCGCTTGTGCGACTGGAGTCGATCCTGGCGCGCGATCATGATCGGGTCGCGGGCCTCGTGATGGAGCCTTTGATGCAGGGCGCAGCCGGGATGCTCCCCTCGCCGCCGGGCTTCCTCAAGGCCGTGCGATCGCTCTGCTCGCAGCACAATGTTCTCCTGATCGTGGACGAAGTCGCCACCGGTTTCGGCCGGACCGGGACGATGTTTGCCTGCGAGCAGGAGGGGGTCACGCCGGACCTGCTTTGCCTCGCGAAGGGGCTGACCGGCGGTTATTTGCCGCTGGCCGCGACGCTCACAACGCAGCAGATCTTCGATGGCTTTTGCGCCCCTTATGGGGAGAAGAAGAGTTTCTTTCACGGCCATAGCTACACCGCCAACCCGCTGGCCTGCGCGGCCGCCCTCGCGAACCTCCAGTGTTTTCAGCGGGAGCAGACCCTCACGCGATTGCAGCCCAAGATCGCCCTGCTCCGTCAGGAACTCGAATTGTTGCGATCGCTGCCGCATGTGGGCGACATCCGACAGGTGGGGTTTATGGTGGGGATCGAGCTGATGCACGATCCGGCCCAGGGAACGCCGTACCCCTATGAGGCGAAGATCGGAATTCGGACGATCCTCGAGGCCAGGCGACGAGGGCTGATCATCCGGCCGTTGGGCAACGTCATCGTTCTGATGCCGCCCCTGACGATCTCCCGTAAGGAGATCGTCAGGATGGTCCGCATTGTCGGTGACTCGATCAGGGCCGCAACGGAGAGATGAAAGGCGCGATGGGCAAGGGTCTCTTCGTGACCGGGACGGATACGGGCGTTGGGAAGACGCTGATCACGGCCGGGCTTGCGCATGCCCTGCGGGCCCGAGGGATCGATACCGGGGTGATGAAGCCGGTCGAGACCGGCTGCCCCAGTCGAGATGGCCGACTGCGACCGCTGGATGCTCTCGCGCTGCGTGAGGCGGCAGGATCGCGTGACGCCCTTGACCTGATCAATCCGTATCGCTTTCGTGAGCCGTTGGCCCCTTTGGTTGCGGCTGAACGGTCACGACGATCCATCGATGTCGAGCGGGTGCTGACGTGCTGTGATCGTCTCGCCGATCGGCATACGGTGATGTTGGTGGAGGGGGCCGGCGGCCTGATGGTGCCCATCACCGAAAAGGTGTCGTTCCTCGATCTGGCAATCCGGTTGCAACTTCCTCTGCTCGTTGTAATCGGGTCCAGGCTTGGCGCGCTGAACCATGCCAGGTTGACCGTTGACGCCGCGCTTGCGGCCCGTGTCCCGGTGGCGGGGGCCATCGTGAATCGCGCGACCGCCGGGCGATCGCCTGCCAGAACCACCAATCTTTCGGTCCTCCGACGTCTCTTGCCGATTCCGGTCCTTGGAGAGATCCCGCATCTGTCCGGCCTCAGCGGACACACGCTATGGCGCAGTCGTGTCCTGCAACGCATCCTTACGTCATATCTCGAAGATCTGTTCCCGGAACTGATCAGGAGGTGAATCAGTGCTTACCATGCGCCGATCCGCGACGCTTACGTTCCCGCTGCTCTGTCTCGTATTCCTGACATCGTGTGCGCTGTTCGGCCAAGGGCCGCGCGCCTGGGAGGATCCGTCCGGCGAGAAGGGGCTGGCGTCGTGGTATGGTCATCCGTACCATGGTCGTCGCACCAGCAATGGCGAGGTCTACGATATGTATCAGCTTACGGCAGCCCACCGCGAGATCCCGCTCGGAAGCTGGGTGGAAGTGATCAATCTCACCAACGGCCGCTCTCTCACGGTCCGGGTCAACGACCGCGGGCCGTTTGTGGACGGCCGGATTATCGACCTGTCGTATGCCTCGGCCCGGTTGCTCGGGGTGGTGGGACC
>DATMXF010000181.1:0-5609 GCA_035561835.1 Patescibacteria group bacterium | reverse complement strand
CCGCAAGCACTGGGAAAGGCGGCCGCCATATAGGTGACCTGCCCTGATGGATCTTCCACCCCGATGATCAGGGTATGCTCAGCCAACCAGCCCTCCTCTCGACCGATCCAACTGGCGATACGAAGGGAGTGGCATTTCTTTCCCAAAAGGGCGTTACCCCCGTACCCCGACCCGATGCTCCAGATGAGTCGCTCCTCGGGGAAGTGGAGAATAAAGCGGCGATCCGGACTCAGGTCCCCGAGTGAATGCAGGCCGCGGACAAAGCTGTCCGACCCGCCAAGTCGCTCAAGTGCGATCTTCCCCATGCGGGTCATGAGCCGCATGTTGACAACGACGTAGGGGCTGTCGGTAATCTCTACCCCGACCCTGCTGTAGGGGGAGCCGACCGGGCCCATCAGATACGGGACAACAAACATCGTCCGGCCCTTCATGCTGCCTTCAAAAAGCTTCCCGACCCCGGCGCGCGCCTCTGTAGGCTCCATCCAGTTATTCGTAGGGCCGGCATCCTCCTTTCGGGACGTACAGATGAAGGTCAGGTGCTCGGTCCGTGCAACGTCCGACGGGTGACTCCGATGCAGGTAGCACCCTGGATAGCGCTGAGGGTTCAGGCGAATCAAGGTCCCGTCCCGGAGCATCCCTTCAACAAGGACCTGATGCTCCTCCTCTGACCCGTCACACCAATGGATCCGATCCGGTCGGGTCACCCTTGCCACCTGATCTACCCATTGCTCTAACGCTCTATGTTGAGGCATCTTGTCTCCTGACGATACTGCGTGGGTTTGCCGGCTCGCCCGTGGGGGCAGAGTCTTGCGCAAAGACCTTCGGAGGCTCCGTCACATTCATCCTCTGCCCCGGGTACCCTCTGGGTGCGGGAGAGGAGGTGCTTGTTGGCACCTCTCGCCCCCCTTAGGGAGAGAGGGCCAGGGCGAGGGGCTTTCCAGCTTAGGAGATGGCTCCCCGGGTAGGACTCGAACCTACAACCTAGCGGTTAACAGCCGCTCGCTCCACCATTGAGCTACCGGGGATCAAAGGCAGCTTTAAAAAGCGTTCCGCAAAACCAGGGCTATGCAAGATGGCTGACAACTCTGTCGTCTGGCTGACCGCTGACTGCTGATGGCTGATAGCCGTGTTGTAATTTAGCGCACTCGATCGGCGTGAGCAACGACTTTTTGCCCCGCTACAACCGCGTCATACTTCCCGCCGTCCCTCCAATGACTTGGACAGCGTCACCTCGTCGGCGTACTCCAGGTCGCTGCCCATCGGCAGGCCACGCGCGATTCGCGTCACCCGAACGGCTAACGGCTTCAGCAGGCGCGAGAGGTACATCGCAGTTGCCTCGCCCTCGACGTTCGGGTTCGTCGCCAGGATCACCTCCTTGACCTCCCCACCATCCAGGCGCTGCAAGAGGGCCTTGGCCGTAAGCTGGTCAGGACCGCGTCCCTCCAGCGGCGACAGCGACCCCCCCAACACATGGTATCGCCCCTTGAAGGTCGCCGTCTTCTCGATGGCCCAGAGGTCGTTTGCCTCTTCCACCACGCACAACACCGATCCGTCTCGAGTCGGGTCGGCACAGATGGGACACTGCTCGCCCTCAGAAATGTTGTAGCACACCGCGCAGCTTCGGATCCGATCCTTCAGTTCGATAATAGCCTGGGCCAACGCAATCGCCTCTTCCCTGCCGGCTTTGAGCAGGTGAAATGTCAGGCGTTGAGCGGTCTTGGGGCCGATGCCGGGAAGGCGGACCAGCTCACCGATCAGCCGGACCAGGGTGGGCGCATAGCGGGACACGGCGCTTCTACACCAGCCCCGGGGGCAGTCCAAGCCCGCCGGTCAGACGACCCATCTCCTCGCTCAACAGCTCACGAGCTTTTCGGAGCGCCTCATTCGTCGCAGCCACAACGAGGTCCTGCAGCATCTCTAATTCGTCCGGGCCGGCGACCTCAGGGTCGATCTTCACCGCGACGACTTCACCCTGACCGTTACACACCACGGTGACCATCCCGCCGCCGGCCGTCCCTTCCACCCTCTTTGTCGCCGCCTCCGCCTGAATCCTATCGGCTTCGGCCTTCATTCGCTGCGCCTGCTTCATCAAGTTTCCGAGGTTCTTCATCGCATTCTCCCATCATGCCCTATTCGGGCTGTTTCGCCCTGACCCGAACGACTTGGCCGTCAAACAGCTCCACGGCTCGGCGTACCAAGGGATGGCGCCGCAGCGCCTCCTGATCGGACGGCGTCATCCGCCGCTCCGTGACGGCTCTCTGCTGGGGGTCGCGCAGCCGGCTGCGCACCTCGCCGGATGGCTGCGGCTGGTTTGGCTCGCCCTGGCCGGTAGTGCGTTGCGTCGCACCGCCTGCGGTGAGCCCGGCTGAATCGCTCCCTGCCGGCACGGTACTTGAGGTCTGGAATCGATACTCAACCGTCAGGGACCGCCCAAAGACTTCGGCCGCAGCTCCAGCCACGAGACGCCGGTTTTCAGGGTCGTCCAGCGTTGATCGCGCAAAAGTGGTCCCGTTTCCCAGCATGACAATGAGCCTGTCTTGCTCAAGCGTTACCCCCTGCGCCGCGGTGAGCAGGGCGGCAAGGGACCGCTTTTTCTGTTCCACCAGCCGCGTCATGCGACTCCAGCCTTCCTGTGGACCCGTAACGCTATCGGACGGAGCAGGCGGCGGCGCTTCGACCGGCGGGCGGGTGGCCGCGGGTCGTACGGCAGGGGCAGCGGCGACCAGAGGAAGCGCCGAGGGCTTAGGGTCGGCTACCCGGCCTGCCGGCAACTTCTCCTCAAGGGCGCCTAGACGCTTCAAAAGCGTCTCAAGCGTTTGCAGTGACCGGGCTTCTGTCGCCTCGACCAGTGCCATCTCCAGGACAAATCGCGGATGCGGAGCCCGTCGCATGTCGAACTCGGCCCGACTCAGGATCTGAAAGATTGTTTCGAGGTCCGTAAGCGTCAGGTCTGTCGCCTGCGCTCGAATCGTATCCAGCGGTACGCGGCTCAACTGCAGTAATGGGGTGGGATCTTTACTCGCTTTCGAGACCATCAGATCGCGCAGGTGGGCCAGCAGTTCCTGACAAAATCGCTGAAGGTCGTCACCTCGAGCACTGAGCGACTCAACGACTGCCAGGGCGCTGCTGCTGTCGCGGTCGATAATCGCCTGAGTGGTCTGCGCCAGCAGTTCTCCCTCTACCAGTCCCAGCACGACCGCGACGTCTTCCTCGCTGACCGTGTCGCCGCTATAGGCAATGGCCTGATCCAGAAGACTTTGGGCGTCTCTGAGGCTCCCCTCCGCGGCGCGAGCGATCGCCTTCATGGCGCCGTCGGACACGGCAGCCTCCTCCTCGCACGCGATCTGCTGAAGCCGAGGGAGGATCTCTGCCTGGCTCAAGCGTCGAAAGTCGTGGCGCTGGCAACGCGAGAGAATGGTCGGCGGGATTTTGTGTGCGTGCGTGGTCGCCAGGATGAAGATGACCCCGGGGGGCGGCTCCTCGAGCGTCTTCAGTAATGCATTGAAGGCCGGCTCGGTCAGCATATGGACTTCATCGATGATGATGACCTTGCACTTATCGCGCGACGGGGCATACCGTACGATCTCGCGCAGCTCCCGGACCTCGTCGATTCCTCTGTTGGAGGCGCCGTCGATCTCCAGACAGTCAACGGAGCGGCCCGCCGTAATCGCATTGCAACTTGCGCACTCGCTGCATGGCTCGGGCGTGCGGCCCCGCTCGCAGTTGAGAGCCTTTGCCAGAATGCGGGCCGTCGTCGTCTTCCCGACCCCGCGCGGGCCCGCAAAGAGCAAGGCGTGAGCCACGCGGTCTTTGGTAATGGCGTTCTTCAGGGTCTGGGTGACCGGCCGCTGTCCCACGACCTCATCGAAGTTCTGGGGCCGCCATCGTCTGGCAAGCACGAGGTACGACATCTCACATCCAGGGTATAGGGTTAAAAGTGCAGGGTATAGGGTACAGGGGTTAGGGTATAGAGATCAGAAGGAAACCGCCTTACTAGACCCTATACCCTAAACCCTCTACCCTGTTTTTCTTGGCCGTGCACCCGCCGTCGATCGCGGCTGCCGGGCTGTGCGTGTGATCGAGGCTCCGGCCGAGCTTCCCCGCGGCACAGGAGCCTGTCTGTTTACCGTTGCTTCCTTCCGGATCTGGCGGGGTTCACAAACTCTCCTTGCGTGGGACCCAACCATCATCACACCGATCACAGGCCATTGCTCGACAACTTCAAACCTCGGGCGGGGATTCGATCCCGCTAGAGCGGATTGCGGGTACAGGGCACCGCTAACTCCCCATCTAGCACGGCCAAGTCTATCCCTTAGAAAACCGTCTATCTGGTCTATCTGGTTCATTTGGTCTATTTGGTCTGTAGCCCTTATCGAGTCACGTGGGTTTTCGTGCGCCGTGATGCGACGTGGCCGCATGGGCTCTTGTTGTTTACGACTGCTCATGCTGCTCCGTCTCGGTTTCCATCAACTGCTTACTGTATTCTGCAATCCCTCGATCGATCGGATACTTCGGAACATAGCCCAGTTCCGCGCGCGCGAGGCTCACGTCGGCCTCGGTGTGCGGCTGATAGAATGGGTACGGGTTATCAAAGTAGTCGGGATCATAGTCGGTCCCGAGGGCCTTGTTCAACAACGCGATGACCTCATTGAATGAGGCGGGGCGCCCGGAGCCGACATTGTAGACGCCGCTGTGCTTGGCCTCTGCGGCCAGCAGCGTCGCCTCCACAACGTCTTTCACATACACGAAGTCACGCGCCTGCTCCCCGCACTTAAAGATCCGCGGTCGCTTACCCGATTGAATCTGCTTCGCCAACTGGTAGATCATGCTGGCCGCGGCGCCTTTGTGGGCCTCGCCTGGTCCGTATACATTGAAGTACCGGAGCCCGACAATTCTGAAGCCTCCCGAGACATCATCAAGGCGCCTGGCCAGATTTTCCAGGAGCGCCTTCGAAAAGGCATACACGTTGGCAGGGTGGATGGGCTGATCCTCCTGCATCCGGCCCGAGCGGCAGACGCCGTAGACGGCGGCAGAAGAGGCATAGATCAGGGGCGTCCCGGAGATGCGCGCGAACTCCACCACCCGCCGAAAGCCCTCCACGTTATCCCAGATCATCTGTCGCGCATCGGTAACGGTTGTGTCGGTGATAGAGGCCAGATGAAATACTGCTTGAAATTCACCCGGCTGAAATCGGCTGAGGAGATCTAGCGCCGCAAGATCCTGGGCCACCAGATCGCCCCGCAACCCGATGAGATTACTGAACTCGCCGGAGCGGAAGTCGTCGATGATGGTGACCCGAATGTCCGGATATCGCCTCTCCAACTCCAAGGCCAGATTCGACCCGATAAAACCAGCTCCACCCGTAATCAGCGCGCTGTCCATGTTCACACACCTGGGGGTTAGGGTTTGGGGCCTCCCTCACTTCACTCTAACCCCTATACCCTAAACCCTCCACCCTAGTTTTTCAGTGGCGGAGAGGCCGGGATTCGAACCCGGGGCAGAGTTTCCCCTGCTCACGCTTTCCAGGCGTGCCAGTTAAACCGCTCCTGCACCTCTCCGTATAAAGACAGGGTCTAGGGTATAGCGTATAGGGCAATACTAAACCCTAC
>DATMXF010000180.1:0-4122 GCA_035561835.1 Patescibacteria group bacterium | reverse complement strand
CGGCCGCATTGCCTCGAAGACCTCCGGGGCGACAGGCGTCGTCGCCAGATGATCCATATAAATGGGAAGGGTAACTCCCATTGGATTATCCTCGTCTTCCTTCACTGCTCTCTCCGTGTCCCGCACGCCATCGCTCTCGTTCCAACTTCATTCTAAGAAAACTATGACGCAGTTGTCAATTTCAATGCTGGCGTGGCGCGCTCTGTGCAGGCATTATGCACCACACTTCTTGAACCCGCTGGGGGTTCATTCCCCGCGGCTTGCCCAGAATTCGTCATACCGGCGAAAGCCGGCATCCAGGGGGCCAGACTGGATTCCGTGTCAAGCACGGAATGACGGGCCAGAACAGAGATACCCCGCAGCTTGCTGCGGGGTAGTTCATTTCTCGGGGCGTTAACCATTGCCACAGGCATAGTATCGACCGGCCGCGCCCGCGTGACGACAATGAACGCCCAGAATCTCATCCTGGTCCATCCGGCAAAGCCGATTCTCGACGGAGTCTGCCTTATGGCGCGGTGTCTGATTCCGTCTTAACGGGCGCGCTTCCTGGCCGTCGCCGACTCAGCGCTGTCTCCAGCGCGTACGTCGCCAGGCCGATCGCCGTCCAGAATATCTGGTTAATTCGCAGGATCATTGAAAACGCCACACCTTCGCTGAAGGTAAAGCCGATCGCCCGTTCGAAGATCATCGCGCGTGTAAACTCCTGCGTCCCGAGCCCAGCCGGAACCATAAAGATCATGCAATCGAACCAGCTACCAAAGAACCAGATCGTAGACGCCTTGGCCCAGTCGTTCACGCCGAAGACAAACCAGAGGAACAGCCCCGCCTGCACGATCCCCATGGTAAACGCCAGGGCGTGCCAGAACAACGTCAGGATCAAATCCTTCCCCTGCTTTTCGTAGTGACTACTCAGCCGACCATCCAACTCGGCAAGGTTCGTCTCGATCCATTCGCGCGCCTGCCGTCCGGCAACACCCCCTATGGCGCGGCCGAGAAATCCGCTGAACCATCCCTGCCGCTGGAAGACCAGAAAACCGATAAAGCCGCCCCACATGGCCACGCTCGCAGCCCAGAACGTGAGCTTCACGCCAGGGTCCAGCGGCGTCCAGAACAGGACCACCGCCGATCCCAGAAAGGCCATTCCGAACTGTACGATACCATACGTAAACTTATCGATAATCACCACTCTCGCCGCCTCGGCACGCGACACGTACTTTTCCAGGAGCATCACCTTGATCACCTCGCCACCGAACCCGGAGGTCGGGGTGATGAAGTTATACGCCGCTGCGGTACAGCGCACGTACAGCAGGTTGAGCAGCGGCACCTTCGGGCTGTCCGAGCTGAAGCAGTGGCGGGTCGCTATGGCGCGCATGACGTCGCCCACCCCCTCCAGCGCCAGAAACAGGACGAGCCCGAAGCCAAAGCGCACGACTCCCTCCCAGAGGTCCTGCGGCCCCGCCTTGTAGATCAGGTAGCTGAAGAGCACAACGCCGGCGAGCGGCACGAGGACGTGGAAGATTCGGGAAATGCGCTTACCCGTTTTCTGATTCATTTAATGCTCAGTGAGCTGGCAGCAGCGGTTACAGATCGGCAGGAGCCCACCTTGCTCCGACAGCATCCGCCGGAAGGTCTGGTACTTGTCACCGAACCAGATATCGAGAAACGGTTGCTCGTTGACGTTCCCCATCGAGAGCGGCTCGTCCATAAAGAGGTTACACGCGTAGACATGACCGTCGACGTCGATCGTCGGCTCAAGGTAGGGCACCGGGCAGTGCGTACGGCCGAGGTCCCAGTTGTAGTCCGTGTAGAGCTTCGGAACCTCCGCCAATGGAATCGACGGGAGGTAGTGGACGAAAAAATCGTAATCCTTGGCCTTGAGCCGGCGAATGGCCTGCGCGATCTCCTTCGCCTCTTCCTCAAAATCGCGATAGTCCTCGACGAACCCCGTCCAGCTCGTGAGGTCGCCGACACCGAAGTACTTGTCCACAATCCTGTTATAGGCTTCGCCCTTGGCCGTAGGCACCCAAATCGGGTTCGACTTGATGGTGAGGACGTCCAGCAGCCCTTTCCCGGCCAGTTCCTCGCAGAGCTTGGCTACCGACGAGGACTTGTTGTGGCGCGTCATCGTGAAGCTCACCTGTACAAGCGGCGTATGGCGGTTGCGGCGCTCGCGCTCCACAATAATCGCCTCCAGCCCTTCTAACGTCTTATCGAACGCCCACTCCGCTTGGCGTACGAAGTTGTGCGCCTCCTTGTCGCCATCGATCGACACGTGGATCGCATCGATCCCCGTATCGATTAATTCACCCGCATACTTTTTCAAGAGTGTGCCGTTGGTAACAGGCTTCACGAAGAGATGGTGGTCCTTGAGCATCCGGAAGAGCTCGATGATCTGCGGATAGAGAAATGTCTCGCCCCCCTCCAAATCAACGTATCTGAGACCGTGCGGCACAAGCTCTTTCACAACTCCTTCGATCACCTCGAGCTTGAGTTCGCGCTTGAGCTTGGCGGTATCGTAATTGAAGTAGGTCCCCGTGTCGCCCCACTGGCCGCACATCTTACAGCGGAGATTGCATCCATAGATAACATGCAGGTCGAGCTTGACGGGATAGAAGGTCCCCTTTTCAGGGAGGTTATTGTTCGCGAGCCGCCTGGCAGTCTTGTCGTAGGCGCATCTTCGAAGGATAAAGTAGTAGTAGCGCGGGTTTTCGACGACGCCCTGGAGGAGGCGCCAGTAGAGGCCGACTTTTGACAACAGTCCCCCTTATGCCCCAAACTTCTTGAATCTCAGAGCGTTGGCCATTGCAAGGGGTATCAGATCGACCGCGCGCATCGTCGCCAGGGGGCCCTGAGCGCATTCCCGTTCCGTAAATCTGCCGGCCCCGGCAGCACGAGACCATCGCGACCACAGCAGAAAGGGAACCGGATGCCAGCTATGGCCTTTGAGAACAGCCGGCGTCGAATGGTCACCGGTCACGATAAAGACATCAGGGTGAAGCGCAAGAAAATCGGGAATTCGTCGATCCAGCTCTTCCAACGCGGCAACCTTCGCGTCAAAGTCGCCGTCCTCGCCGGCCCGATCGGTCCCTTTGAAATGGACGTAGAAGAAGTCATACTGATCGTAGTTCCGCGACAACACGCGCAGTTCGTCATCCAGGTCTGCGCAAAATGGTAACGCCTCCATCCCGACAAGCTTGGCGAGACCACGGTACATCGGATAACAGGTAATCGCCACCGCCCGAAGCCGCAGCAGTTCCGGAAAGAGAGGGAGCTTTGGCGGCAAGGCAAAGCCCCTGAGTAAGATCATATTGGCCGGCTTCTCCTCCTTCAGGACTGCACGGGCCTGATCCACAAACTGATTGACCAGCTCTGCCGTCCGTTCGGCTCCCGGGCCGATACCCTTTACAGCAAGAGGCCGCTCGCCCGTAGCCTGGGGATCGGTATCAGCGAGGGCATCAGAGAGCCCCTCTCCCCGAAATACGACGACGAACCGATGCTCCTTGACAGGTCTGACAATGACCTCCACCCCTTCAATCCGGATCTGATCGAGCTGACGACACAAGCGTTCGCAGCTCTCAGTTGTAATTCGGCCGGCGCGCCGGTCTGTAATCCTTCCCTCTTCATCCAGCGTACAAAAGTTACCTCGACTTGCCACATCGCCCGCACGAAGGTCCAGGTCGATGCCGCACGCCTCAAGGATCCCTCGTCCGATCTGATACGTAAACGGATCGTAGCCGAAGAGGGCAAGATGCCCCGGTCCACTGCCGGGGATAATCCCGGGACCCACCATATCGATGAGGCCACAGAAAGAGCGCATTGCGAGGGCGTCGAGATTGGGGAGCCTGGCGACCTCCATTTCACTTCGACCATCCGACTCTCTCGGCAGACCCCCCAGCCCATCAGCCACCAGTAGAACGATCTTAGAGGATGAGGGAACGGCCAGTTGCTTGACAAGTGTCAGATCCATGAAGGTATCGCCTCCAGACAGCGCTGCCCGAACATAGCGCCGAGGATAACCGGATGGGTGGTCAAAACAGGAGGACCTCCACAACTTCACCCTTTTCGAGGAGGTCCACATTGGCAGGAATCTCGATATACCCCTCTGCATCAGCCATCGAGGTG
>DATMXF010000179.1:0-6932 GCA_035561835.1 Patescibacteria group bacterium | reverse complement strand
GTTCGGATTGCGGCGCTGGAGATGCACCCGCTGGATACCCACTCGCGTACGGAGATGCTCCGGGCGAAGGCCGGGATCGGCTACTGCAACATCACCAAGTGCTGCACCGAGGTCTGCCCGGAGCAGATCCGGATTACCGATAACGCCATCATTCCGCTGAAGGAGCGCGTGATGGACGATTGCTACGATCCCATCCTCAGGCTACTCCGCAAGCTCACCGGAAAGTAAAGGTCATTCGTCCCCCCCCGCTTCACGTTCCTCTGACTATTCAACCGTCACGCTCTTGGCGAGGTTGCGCGGCTGGTCTACGTCGCACCCCTTCCGCACGGCGATGTGGTAGGCCAGAAGTTGCAGGGGGACGACAAGGAGCAGAGGCATCAGGTACGGGGAGGTGTGAGGGATGCTGATCAGATGGTCGGCTTTGGCCAGAAGACGGGAATCGGTCTCGTCGGAGATGGCAATGACGATCCCGTTGCGTGTTTTCACCTCCTCGATGTTACTCAACACCTTCTCGAGGGTCTTATCTTTTGGCGCCAGGAAGACCACCGGCATCTCTTCAGTGATCAGAGCAATGGGTCCGTGTTTCATCTCGCCGGCCGGATACCCCTCGGCGTGGATGTAGGAGATCTCTTTGAGCTTCAGGGCCCCCTCCAGCGCGATGGGGTAGTTGATGCCGCGACCCAGGTAGAGGAAATTTGAGGCGGTGTGGAAGTGCCCGGCCAATCCTTCCAGCGCGGGCCCAAGTGAGAGTACCTGCTCCATCAGGTGTGGCAGGCGGATCAGATCGCCGAGCAATTCCTGAGACCTTGCTCCATCGAGGCGCCCTCTAGCTCGACCGATGGCTAATGCCAGCAGGTAGAGGGCGGCCAGTTGGGAGGTGAAAGCCTTCGTCGAAGCGACGCCGATCTCAGGACCGGCATGGGTGTACAGAACGCCGTCGCTTTCGCGGCTGAGCGTGGAGCCGACTACGTTACAGATAGCGAGGGATTTACATCCGCGGCGACGAGCTTCCCGCATCGATACCAGCGTATCCAGCGTCTCACCGGACTGGCTGATGGCGACGACCAGCGTCCGCTCATCCAGGATCGGGTCGCGGTACCGGAATTCAGAGCCGTAGTCAACCTCGACCGGAATGCGCGCCAGGTCCTCGATGAGGAACTTGCCGACCAGCCCTGCATGCCAGGAGGTCCCGCAGGCGACCAGGACGATCCGGTCGATCGTCGGCAAGGTATTATCAATCGCCTGGAGCCCTTCCAGGTAAAGCTGGCCGCCTTCCAGCGAGAAGCGACCCCCGATGGTGTCCCGGATCGCTCGAGGCTGCTCATAGATCTCCTTCAGCATGAAGTGCTTGTATCCGCTTTTTTCGGCCATGAGCGGCGTCCAGAGGATTTTCTCCACCTTCTTTTCCACCGGTTCCCCGGCCAAGGTCGTGACGTTGACGCCGTCATGGGAGAGGACTACCATCTCCTCGTCGTCCAAAAAGAGGACATCGCGGGTGTGTGACAGGATAGCGGGGAGGTCGGACGCGATAAGGAACTCTCCGTCACCCAGCCCCACCACCAGCGGGCTGCCGTTTCTGGCCGCTACCAGCCGGGATGGATCACCTCGCCAGAGGATGCCCAGAGCATAGGTTCCGACGACGTCGGTCAGGGCCCGACGCACGGCCAGCTCCAGGTCCGTTGTGTCCCGAAGGTGCGCCTCGATCAGGTGGGCGACCACCTCGGTATCGGTATCGGATGTGAAGCGGTGTCCCTCCCGCTGGAGCTTATCTTTCAGGGCCAGATAGTTTTCGATGATGCCGTTGTGGACGACGACGAGATCGCCGGTACAATCGCTGTGGGGATGGGCGTTGTTTTCAGTGGGCCGGCCGTGCGTCGCCCAGCGAGTGTGGCCAAGTCCGATCTCTCCAGAGAGGTCACGCCCCCACAGGGTATTCTCCAACTCCTTGATCTTACCCACACTGCGATACAGAGCGATCCGATCCTGTTGGAGGATCGCCAGGCCTGCCGAATCGTAGCCCCGGTATTCCAGCCGCTTCAATCCTTCCAGGAGGACCGGAACGACCTTCTTGTGTCCGACATACCCCACGATCCCGCACATCGCGTTACCCCTTTCGGTGTTTGGACCGAAATGCCCCGGCAGAGCCGCTCTTATTGACCTGCCGTGCCCGGCCGAATGCCAGCGCGTCCGGTGGTACGTTTTCGGTGACGGTCGAGCCGGCGGCGATAATGGCGCCACGACCCACTGAGATCGGCGCTACGAGGATCACATCGCTGCCTACGAACACGTCGTCCTCGATTACGGTCTGATGCTTGGTAAAGCCGTCATAGTTGCACGTAATTGTTCCGGCGCCGACATTGACACGCTCTCCGATGGTGGTGTCGCCGATGTAGCTGAGGTGCGGGACCTTTGACCCTTCGCCAACGACCGACTTCTTGACCTCCACGAAATTTCCAACCTTCGCGTGTCGTTGAAGTCGGGCCAGGGGCCTCAGGTGTGCGTATGGCCCGACCTGGCACTCGTCACCAATCTGACTTTCCTGGATAATGCACCCGTCCAGGATCATCGTGCCATTGCCGATTGTCGAATTGCGGATCCGACAGCCTGAGTAGATCGTGGTCTCTTCTCCGATCACCGTCTGCCCTTCGAGGGTGACGTTCGGGTACAGGATCGAATCGGAACCGATTCTGACGAACGGGCCGACGTAGGTACGCTCGGGATCGAGGAGGGTGACCCCTTCAGCAAGCAGCCGCAGAGCGGTTTTTCGCCAGAGCAGGCGGTGGATCTCAGCCAGTTCAGATCGAGTGTTGACCCCTCGTACCTCGTCGGGGTCGAGCGCTCGGTACGCCTGCACGTCTCCGTCCCGATCCCGCAGCAGTGCGATAACGTCGGGGAGATACAGTTCGCCCTTGACGGCAGAAGGACGGATTGCCAGGAGTGCCTCGAAAAGCGCTCGCGCGGCAAAGCAGTAGACTCCGGCGTTGATTTCGTGGAGTTGCCGCTCCTGTGGTGTGGCCTCCAACTCCTCAACGATTCGCAGGAGTTCCCCCGTCGTAGATCGTACGATCCGCCCGTAGCCGGTTGGCTCAGCCACCTCAGCCGTAAGCACGGTGGCCAGCGCGCGAGCCTTACGGTGCGCCCGCAGCAGACCGTCGAGGGTCTGTGAGGTGAGGAGCGGCGTATCCCCTGACACAACCAGGAGATCGCCGTCGAAGCCGGTGAGGGTCTCATGGGCTTGCAGCAGGGCGTGAGCCGTCCCTCCCTGGTGTGGTTGAGACACAAACTCAACCGCCTCAGCCCCCAGCGCCTCTCTCACCCTGTCGGCCTGGTGGCCGGTGATGACAAGGATTCGCTTCGCCTGGAGAGAGCGGCACGCTTCGACGACATAGGCGATCATCGGCAGACCGGCTACCGGATGCACCACCTTCGGAAGCTTCGAGCGCATCCTGGTCCCCTGGCCCGCCGCCAAGATCACCGTACAGAGATCGTTCATGTGTGAGCACCTATCCTCAGGCTATGGACCACACCTTGGCTGAATCGTAGACTATAGGTCGAATTATGGCGATGCTACCATACCTTCCACTGGCTGCAAAATCGATTACACGATGTCTCGCGCGCGTGTCTCCTGTGCCCCGAGCGTGCGCAGGGCCGCCGAGACGACGAAGAGCGAACCGGTGACGACAACGGCATCCTCCGGATCGGTCACTGCCTTGGCCAGCGCGATTGCCTCAGCCACGTCTTCCAGAATCTCGATCTTTGGACAGAAACGTTCGGCCTCCAGCAGACGGTGCGGATCGGCGGCACGCTCGCTTTCCGGGCGCGTGAGGATCACCCGCTTGGCCATCGGCGCCAACGCTTGCAGCATCGCGACCCAGTTCTTGTCCTGAAGCACGCCGAACACCAGGGTCACGCGACCGGTAAATCGCTGTTCCTCAAGGAAAACCCGCAGAGCGATTGCGCCGGCCGGATTGTGCGCGCCATCCAGGATCACAAAGGGCCGGCCGGGAAAAAGCTGGAGACGACCAGGCCATTGTGCCCGGCGTAACCCTTTGCGCATCGAATTCTCCGAAATGGTCGCGCCGACAGTCCGAAGAAGTCGAATCGCTGCAAGGGCAGCGACTGCATTGATGACCTGATGCCGGCCGAGCAGGGGGATATCGAAGGTGTAAGCGGGCTGCCCTTTTTCGCCGACGCTGAATTGCTGACCGGAGAGATCCGATCGGTAAATCTGCCAGTGGTAAGAGTTCCGGATATCGACAAGGGTCGCGCCCCGCGTTCGACAGACGTCGGTCATGACGGCTAAGGCCTCGGGGGCATCAACGGCAGTGACGACCTGCGTTCCCTTCTTGACGATTCCTGCCTTCTCTGCGGCGATCGCCTCTAACGTCTTTCCCAGATACTCCTCATGCTCCAAGGCGATATTGGTGATGATCGCCACCTGGGCGTCGATGACGTTGGTGGCATCGAACCGTCCCCCCATTCCTACCTCCACGACTGCGTAGTCCACCTTACTGCGAACGAAGTACAGGAAGGCAAGAGCGGTCGTGACTTCAAAAAACGTCGGGTGCGTAGGGGCGCTGCTTGCTGCGTCCGGTGCGAGGAAGAGATCGGCGATGACATGTCGAAGTTCATCGGTGAGGACGGCGACGTCGGTCCCTGCGATAGCCTTACCGTCCACCTGAATCCGCTCCGTGAACTCCAACAGATGCGGGGAGGTATAGAGCCCGACGCGATAACCGGCAGCCTTGAGGATCGATGCGAGAAATGCGGCAGTAGACCCCTTGCCGTTGGTCCCGCCGACCAGGATGGATGGAAACCGACGGTGCGGATCTCCAACGGCTCCAAGAAGCCGTTTCATATTCTCGAGACCCAGCTTTACACCGTAACGCTGGAGCCCGTAGAGATAGGCAATCGCCTCAGAATAGCTCACAAGGCACCTACAGGGGTTCCTGAATCACCATCATCCAACAATTGATCGATCATCAGAGATGATATGACGAACTCCAGCACCGCACGTTACTTGGCGCAGCGGAACCCAAGGTCGCTGAAGCGGCGATAGACATGGCCGCTGGCGGTCCGCCGGGTCGTCCGCGCATGCCACTCGGGAGTGTACCACCCCCCACCTCGCTCGACCCTGCTGCCTCTGGCGTTTGGATCCTCTCGACCGTCGTGTGGATCGTAAGGGTAGGGCTTGTAGAGTGACGATGTCCATTCCCAGACATTGCCGGCCAAGTCCATCACCCCGTAAGGGGAGGCCCCTTTTGGGTAGCTCCCCACAGAGGTGGTGGACCGGACCGAATATCCGACGTTGGCCCGGTCAGCCTCGAAATCATTGCCCCATGGATAACGTCGGCCATCGGTGCCGCGAGCAGCCCTTTCCCACTCCGCTTCAGTCGGCAGGCGCTTGCCGACCCATCGGCAGTACGCCACCGCCGCCTGGTAACTCACGACCGTCACCGGAAAGTTGGCCTTGGTGGGATCATCGTATCCTCGGTTGGAAGGCCGAGTGCAAGCCCCCGCCTCGATGCACCGGAGGTAGCGAGCGTTTGTCACCTCGAACTTGTCGATCGAGAAGGGTCCCACAAAGACCTTCGTGGCCGGTTTCTCATTATCATCGGCCTCTGGATCATCGGAGCCTATGATGAAGTCCCCCTTCGGGACGGCCACCATCTCGACATCATCCTGAACAGGCGCCACCGTCTGGGCGCTCGTCGACCCGTAGGTGATGGTGATGAACAGAAGTGCAGCGCCTGCAACGAGAGCCGTGCGCTTCATGCGCCCTTTCTCCTCCAGCCAAATTGTTGTCAGCGCCAGCCGCCTTTCAGGATGGTCCTTTGCCGTTGTTTTTCCTGGAAGCTGACGGCTGATAGCTGAACGCTTACCAGTGACCTACCAGAACGGAGAGTGCGGCTGACGCCGGGCCAATAGGCGATCGAGTCCGAACGATCGTCCGGCGCGCGTGAGGAAGACCACCAGTAGACCCGCCATAAACGCCTGATCCGAGGTGGTGGCCGGCGACCCGCCCCCCTTGGCCAGATAGAAATTGAGCGCCATAAAGATGCCTGCCAGCGCAGCCGGCCGCGTCAATAGCCCACACAAAAGCGCCAAGCCGGCCACGATCATCCCCCAGGTGACCAGCCCGGCAAAGAGCTGATGATGGGGAATCACCACGTCCGTCAGCAACGGCTTATACCAGCCAAATGTGTCGGCGGTCTTCGCGGTGAGCCACTTTTCCAGTACGCCAGCGCTGGTAAAGCCGCCGGTCAACTTCCCGAGGCCGTCTCGCAGAAAGTAATAACCGAAAAAAATGCGCAGGAGCGCGATGTACCACAGCTTCGTCTCTGTCTGCCAGTTACCCAGCAGCTTGGTCACTGATCCCCTTTCTGCATCTACCCGCTACAGCTTCTCAACCTCGAAGAGCCTCATCCCGTCCTCCTCTCGAGTTGAGAGGAGTTTCAGGCCGGTGCCGGCCAGCAACGATTCGAAGATCGCGGTCGCAAACGGGAATCGGCCGGCGTCAAACGCAAATTCTACCTGCTCGCCGGGCTGAAGCTCCTCGGCATGGATTCGGAGGGCGCCCTTTAAGAAGGTAATGATATCCGCACTACACGTAAGCGCACGGACCACAATACGCCGCATCGGCCTGTCCTCGACTACGTTCCGGAATCGGAGGCTCACGCTAGATCTTTTTTCGCATGATGTACCAGCGGTCGGCGCCGGCCTTGGCGCGCTTGTCGGCCTCGTCGATCGTCTGCGGCGGAGGTACGATGACATCCTGGCCCGGCTGCCAGTTGACCGGGCAGGCGACCCCATACTTGTCCACGGTTTGTAATGCCTGTAGGCTCCGCAGGATCTCGTCGATGTTGCGCCCGAATGGGATCGGATAGTACATAGCGAAACGGACGATCCCCTCAGGATCGATGAAGAAGACC
>DATMXF010000178.1:0-4746 GCA_035561835.1 Patescibacteria group bacterium | reverse complement strand
GGAGTATCTTTTGGCCATGGCTACAACTGTGGAAAAGCTGGCCGAGCAGGCCATGACCCTACCGATCGAATCGCGGGCGCGGTTAGCGGACCTTCTCGTGGAAAGCTTGGATGCGCAGGAGCTTGGGTACATCGACCGACTGTGGGTTGCGGAGGCAAAGCGCAGGCGGGACGAAGTACGAAACGGGCGCGTCGAGGCTATCCCTGGAGACGAGGCTCTCCAGAAGGTGCGTGACGCCGTTCGCCGATGAAATGGGATTTCCACCCGGAAGCACTGGAGGAATACCGGGAGGCAGCCCTCTACTACGCAGAGCGCGATCCAGCGCTTGCCCTGAGATTCGTCGAGGCCGTTGAGGATGCAATCCGTCGAATGCTCGAATCTCCGGAACGCCTGCGAGTCCTCGATGAGGATGTCCGACGCTGCCTCACGCATGTCTTCCCTTACGGAGTTCTGTACACTATCGAACCGGAGTTCATCCTTATTGTCGCTGTCATGCATTGTAGTCGTGAGCCGGGTTACTGGAAGCGAAGAGTCGCGACACCCTAACCAGCGGCCGGACTCGACAAAGCGAGTCAGCTCGGCGGCCAGGTTTTACCCTGCCGCCACGACCGAGTATGGCCTCCGATTCACCTCTATATTATGGCGCGATAATCTCTTTGCCTGCCAGTTTCATCCCGAGAAGAGTCAAGCGTTAGGCCTGCAACTATTGAAAAACTTCGCCTCCCTCACGTAGATGCTGATCATTCCCGCGATTGACCTGAAAGGGGGCCAAGTTGTTCGGTTGTCGCAAGGCGATCCCCTGCGTCAAACCGCCTATTCCTCCGACCCGGTCGCTATGGCCAAGAGGTGGGAGGATGAGGGAGCGCCGATTCTGCACCTGGTCGATCTTGACGGCGCCTTTGCCGGAACGCCGCAGCAGCTTGCCGTTGTTGCCCAAGTGGCCGGATCGATCAAGATTCCTGTGCAACTTGGCGGCGGATTACGGAGTCTGGCTGCCTTGGAGCAGGCGTTTGCCTCTGGCATCGAACGGGCCGTCCTTGGGACGGCTGCCATCCAGGATGAGGGATTCCTGAGGGAGGCTGCCCATCGCTATCCCGGTCGCATCCTTCTCGGAATCGATGCGAAAAACGGTAAGGTTGCGGTACGGGGTTGGGTGGAGGCCACTGAGCTGCTCGCGGCCGATCTGGCGATACGAGCGGCCGAGTTGCCGCTGGCGGCGATTATCTATACCGACATCGAGCGAGACGGAATGCTCACAGGGCCGAATCTGGACGCGTTGCAACAATTGGCTCAGGCGGCCCGCCACCCGATCATCGCGTCCGGAGGGATTGCAACACTCGACGATATCAAGAGGCTTGCGACGCTTGAGCCCACGATCGTCATTGGAGCCCTGGTCGGAAAGGCGCTCTACGAGGGTAGATTTTCGCTGAGCGAAGCAATGGCGTCGGCGAAATAAATCATGCTGGCAAAGCGGATCATCCCATGTCTGGATGTGAAAGACGGACGTGTTGTCAAGGGGACGCGGTTTGTAGATCTCCGCGATGCTGGTGATCCGGCAGAGGTGGCGGCCCTGTATGACGAGCAGGGAGCCGACGAACTGGTCTTTCTCGACATCACCGCCTCCTATGAGCGGCGGGACATCTTACTTGATGTGGTCCGTCGAACGGCCGAGATGACCTTTACCCCCCTCACCGTTGGTGGTGGGGTCCGGGTGGTAGAAGATATTCGGGCGCTGCTGCTCGCGGGCGCCGACAAGGTCTCTCTGAACACGGCGGCCGTCGAGCGTCCGGAGTTACTTACTGAGGCCGCCATGCGGTTCGGGAGCCAGTGCATTGTCCTCGCCATCGACGCGAAACTTAACCCGAAACCCGAAACCCGAAACCCGGAACTCCGGTGGGAGGTGTACACCCACGGCGGACGGACACCAACCGGGCGGGATGCGGTCGAATGGGCGAGGCAAGGGGAGGCGCTCGGGGCCGGGGAGATCCTGCTGACCAGTATGGACAGAGATGGGACGAAGGACGGCTACGATCTTGCCCTCACTCGCGCAGTAGTAGATGCCGTGACGATTCCGGTCATCGCTTCGGGTGGAGCCGGTACATTGGAGCATCTGTATGAGGCATTGGTGAAAGGGAGGGCTGACGCTGCGCTGGCTGCTTCCATCTTTCATTTCCGTGAATACGCAATCCAGGATGCGAAGGCGTACCTGCGTGGCCGTGGCGTCCCGGTGCGGGATTAAAGGGCTATGGAACGATTCGATCGTGCGCAAATTCGGTTCGATGCATCGGGGCTGATCCCGGCCATTGTACAGGATGCTGAGAGCGGCCAGGTCCTGACCCTTGCCTACATGAATGAAGAGTCGCTGCGACTGACCGTCGAGACCGGTCTTACCCATTTTTATAGCCGATCGAGGCAGCGCATCTGGCAAAAGGGGGAGGAGTCCGGCCACATTCAGCGCGTGCGCGAGATCTATGTCGACTGCGATGAGGATACCCTGCTGGTCAAGGCCGAGCAGGTAGTGGCGGCTTGCCATACCGGTCGACGGTCCTGTTTTTTCCGTCGCCTGCATCCGGACTCAGAGGTGCCGGAGGAGTTAGCGCGACAGCAGTTCGATCCGGAGGCGGTCTATGGCGGGAGCCTTGCGATTCTCCAGCAGATCTTCGACGTGATAAGGGATCGCATGGCCAATCCGAAGGCCGATTCGTACGTCTCAGGCCTGTTCAGTAAGGGACAGGATCAGATCCTCAAGAAGGTCGGCGAAGAGGCGACCGAGTTGGTGGTGGCTTCCAAGAACGGGGAGCCGGACGAGATCATCTATGAGGCAGCCGATCTTTGGTTTCACACCCTTGTCATATTGGGGTATCACGGGATCGCGCCGTCAGAGGTGGTTCGGGAACTGCGCAACCGCTACGGGAAAAAGAGCAAGGCGGAATATCGATAGGACGAGGGTGTGGATACCTGTCTCTTTTGTCAGATAGCAAACCGGGAACGTCCCGGCAAGATGGTGTATGAGGACGAGCAGTCCGTCGCCTTCGAAGACATCAACCCGAAGGCGCCTGTCCATATCTTGATCGTTCCCCGTCAACACCTCGCGACCATCCTCGATGCGACCCAGGCTGATGATCGGCTGTTGGGGCACCTCCTGTTGGTGGCCAACCGGATCGCGAGGCAGATCGGGATTGCGGATCGTGGCTTTCGGCTGGTGATCAATTGTAACAGCGAGGGTGGGCAGGCAGTCTATCACCTGCACGTTCACCTGTTGGGTGGGCGGTCCCTCAGTTGGCATCCGGCATAGGACATCCTGCGCCGGCGAGCGGTAACAAGCTGCTGACATCCCTCCTTACCTGAAGCTCTGACCGGACCAGCGAAGCGCTGTCAGGTTCTTACCAGATTACGCTGGAGGCGGAATGGGCCCGGTGGCCCTCCTGGTCTTCAAAACCAGCGCACCCGCTAATACCGGGTTGGTGGGTTCGACCCCCACACGCCTCCGCCACCCTCTCTTTCTTGGGAGTTTCAGAAAACTCATGGCCTCAGCTCCTGGATCGATCATCAGCCGATTTCGATCAAGGCACGAAGACTATTGAGACGGAGCCGCTTCTCGTGACTGTCGCAACAAACGGCGGTGGGTTCCTGCTCACAAATCGACGGATGGCAGGAAGAGCTTTCACGAATGTCCGACCCATCTCTTCACCTTGAAGGTTGCCACCCGTGAGGACAAATGTGCGGACGTTGGCCCTGATAATGGCTGCCAGTTCAGGGCTCCGATAGCGGATCTTGCGGTCCTTCGTAAAGACTACCCATCCTCGTTGTCCGACCTCTTGGAGCCATTCCTCGTCACGTGCGTCCGGACTGAAGTCGTCGTCGTGTACGTGCACTTCAACGCCGGCTTGACGAAGCGCAGACGCGATTCTGTTTTTGCCAAGGGATCGGTCGAGAAATACGACGAACGGCTCAGGCGGCTTGGACCTGAAGCTCGCAACGGATTGCTTCTTCGATTTCGGACCGTCGGCGGCCATAATCATCCGCTAGATCATCCATTGACTCCCCGGCCTTATAGCGCTCGGCGACAATTGCGGTCGCAATGCCGGTGCCTACTAAGACCGGGCGACCAAAGGATACATACGGATCGATTACTATTGCCTTCGGTTCATCGAGTGCGCGCCTCCTCGTGAATGGATAGAGGCTGATTGGAATGCCCCTTGCGTCGCGCTCTATGCGGCTTAGGTATGCCTGGATCAACTTCCTAACGGCGAGTTGGCCCTCTTGAGAGATGTTGATGAGTTCGCCGTACTTCTCGACGAAGAGGTCCAGCCCATCCGTTTCAAACTTTTGGTCTGCCAGCGGATGCTTGGAGGGAAATTTTAAGTTGAGGTATTCGAGGGCCACCCTGACTTTTTGCAACTGGACCTCGTGCTGTCGGCGGATCGCATCAAGAATATGCGCCTCGACCAAATTCATGAAGGAAAGGAGGGGGCGAGTCTTATCAGGGAGGACAATGATGGGCTTGAAGAATCGCTTTCCACTCTGAGTCGGATAGTATCGACCGACCACCCACGAGCGGATCGTTGCCAAGGGGATTTGAAGGTAGTGAGCAGCCTCCACGACCCCGTAAGCCGGTAGTTCGCGAGGATCTCGGTCCAAATCCACCCGCAACCTCATTCTCACCACGATGCACCTCTCTGATTACTAGAGATCATACAGTTAACTTATACCACCTTGGCCTAGGTTCGCGTCAAGCAAGAATGA
>DATMXF010000177.1:0-4678 GCA_035561835.1 Patescibacteria group bacterium | reverse complement strand
GATGATGTGGGTGACTTTAGACCGATAGTTCAGACCTACGCGCGTGGATGGGACCAGTTGGTATAACACGCCCAGACTGTAGCCGAAACCCCAGTCCTCGCCTTCCACCCTGGCCTTCCCATCCTTCGTCTGAGGCAGGATCCCCCCTGCAGTACAGGCCGCCGGCCCGAACGCTGATCCGAAGCAGGCTGCGCCGAAATCGACCGCCTTCGTGAGTTCCGCCCTAGCCCACTCTACAATGAGCCCGACACCCAGCGAGAGCCTATCGTTCACCTTGAACGCAAGTGCCGGTGTCATGCTGATCGTCATCAGCTCGGATTTAATCGCGTGATAGCGTCCGGCCCAGTCGTTATCATACTCGGTCTTGAGACCGAATGGGCTGTTGAACCCCAAACCGAACTTCAGTCGCGACGTCACATCCATGGCAAAAGAACCGGCCGGCACGAACGCCCAGCTCCCTGCATCGCCGCCGTTACCGCCGGTCAGCGGGATGGATGGAATCGCGGATGTAGAGCCCGAATTGGAGAAGTTGGCCGACGGCCCAACGGCAGAAGCCACCATTGACAACTGACGACCTTCCAAACGGGTAAGGCCGGCCGGATTAAAGAAGACCGTCGTGGCATCCTCGGCAAGCGCAGCGCTCCCGGCCTGCGCATTACCCACGGCAGCCGCCCCACTCTCTACAAACAGAGAAAAGCCACCGGCGACCGCGGTACCTGCAGCCAGTGCCTGTGTTAGGCCGAACATCGCAACTGCCATCGCAATCCACGCGAGCCAGCTTCTCCTCATCACGCTCCTTAATGTTAGCGTACCGAGTGTCATCACCATCTACTCAGTTGAAAAGCAGGTAATTATAGTAGTATCTAGCGCATATTGTCTAGAACTTTTTCAGTCGGCTTTCAGCAATATAGCAGCAGGACCATTAATAGCGGAAGGCCTGAATCTCGCTTCTCGTACCCAATCCCAATCTTCCGCGCTTCACAACAAGCGCGAGGAGACGGCGTCCAAGCCCTTCTCCCAGATCTGCAACAGCGTAGTCGGCCAGCGTTCCGTCAGATATGGGCGCCTGCCATACCTTATGAAATCCAGCCCCGTTCCACTTCAGGACGATCAGGTTGACCACCTTGCTTCCGGTCCACCGACCGAACAGCCTGGGTTCAGCCTCTTCTCCTCGTCCCAGAATGAGGAGAGGTCCCGTGCCGTCTCTTTCCTTTTCAATCAGAACCCGAAGACCCGCTCGGCTCGGTGAAGTCGTCACCCCTCCACTCGCTTCATAAGCGCCAATCGGCTCCCCGGTTCGTGAACGAACTTCAAGAGCAGTTCCTCTCTGAAAGGTCACCAGCGACACTGCTCCATCGCCGCTCAGATCCGCCATCATCAATTCCAGCAGCGAGAGACCCGCGGGAATATCGAGGGCAGGTCCCGGCTGCAAATCCCGTCCATCCCACGTGTATTGGCGGATGGGTTTCGCGGTCTGATCTCCGGATACCACCGTCTGGCCAAAAAGCTGAGATGTTTTTCCATCGGACGCCAGAGGCCGGATGATAAGGTCGGGTACTTCCCAGATCGCCCTGAGTTTGCCGCCTGTCCACTGAACAACCAGAGCGTGAAAACGCCCCTTGTGCGACAGGGTCATGATGATCTCGGTCCCTCCATCGCCGGTAACATCCATAGCCTCCAGCGCGACCACGCTGCCTTTTTCGCGTAAGGGGTATTCCGCAAGAGATTTGAGATGGGAGCCGTCGAATCGAAAGGCAAGCAGCCGATCGGACCCTGCCACAAGAAGCTCGCGCTTCCCGTCACCGTCCAGATCTCCAACTGCCATGGCCGTCATGGCGCCGTCAAATGCTGGTTCAAGCACAACATGTTCCGAAGGCACGGAGGTGATCGACGGCCTACTGGATGCTGATGGAGATACAGTGGTCGGCTTACTGATGTCTGGAGGCGTCTTCACGGCCGGTCGAGCAGTCACAGGCGGCTCGGGTCTACGGGGCGGCTGATCGCGACTCGTGATACCAAGCTGTAGCGGTGCACTCGCGAGAACAATCGAGTTGCCGGTCAATGTTGAATAGGCCTGTACATCCAGCGATATCCCGTCCGCTGAGGGCGTCAGGCGGCTCAGCAGAAGGACCTGAATCTTTCCCCTGTCAGCGAGTTGCTTGAGAGTTTTCGGATCCGCCAGCTCCCCTGCCATGAACTCCCGGTCAGTCAACAGCATGGAACGTAACTGTCGATCCTCAACCGGCTCGAAGCGCCCCGTCCGAACCAAGGCAGCAGCCAGGTCCTTCGTCATCGACCGCGCGCTGACTCCGCCGACCCCTCCAACATCGATATTGGGAAATGCCACAATCATCCGCGCCATGGAGACCCTCACCCGATCACCTTTACGAAACTCGACCTTCTCAGCCTTTTTGATTACGGCGGTCTCGGCATAGCGCTCGTGAACGTGAAGGACGCGAACCGTACCAAGGTCCTTGTCTAACCTTCCCAGGGTCTCTCCCGTGAGCGGGTGTTTAAACTCTTCCCCTTCACGAAAGACGTCGAGTTCCATTCCCTGGACGACGCCTGCTGCCGTCCCGCGATCAATCAGGACCAGATCGCCCTCGAAACCGATAATGAGACCCTCGACACGTGGAAAGGAGGCGGCGAGTCGTTCGGCCACGATCTTGGCGGCTTCAGCAAATCCACCCTGCTGATCCCTGGCTGAAGGGGTCCCTTTTGCTCGAACAGGAGTTCGCTCATCAGCCAGCGCCATCCCGTCGGGTGAAGGAATGAGCGATATGACGGAGAGAAGGACGAACAGCAGAACAATGCGGACACGAAAAATCAACGAAACAGGACGTCTGCAACCCATCGCGATCCTCCGACGACTATGCTCTATTGGGTTGCTCAACCAGCTCTATGAGCACACCGTTGCATCCCTTCGGGTGCAAAAAGGCTACTCTCGTACCGCTGGACCCAGGCTTGGGAACGCTGTCGATGAGGGGAAACCCGGCCGCATCAAGCAGCCTCAGCGTCTCGGGAAGATCCTCGACCTCAAGGCAGATATGGTGGAGGCCTTCGCCTCGCTTCTCGATAAATTTACCCATCGGATTATCGGCACCGATCCCCTGTACCAGTTCAAGGCGACTTCCACCAAGCTCGAAGAATGCCACCTTTACGCGCTCGTCGGGAAGAGTCTCCATTTGACTACGACTGACCCCCAAAAGCGTTTCAAATAGCCTCGCCGAGGCTTCGGCATCTTTCACGGCGATAGCAATGTGTTCGATCCGACGTACCATAGCTCAATACCAGGGTATAGGGGTTAGGGGGTAGGGTATAGGGTCTAGTAAAGATAAACCATTCAAGAACAATGGTCGTAGCGTCTTTTCTTCACCCTATACCCTCCACCCTATACCCTAAACCCTTCTTCAGATTGCCACTGACTCGCGATGCTCTCCGAAGACACGCCGCAACACAGTGCAGATCTCTCCGATGGTAGCGTAGCTCTCGACCGCCTCGATCAAGAGCGGCAGCAGGTTCTTGCTCTCCCTCGCCGCCTCACCCAACGTATGGAGGATCCGTTCCACCCTGCTGTTATCCCGATCGCGTCGAAGACGGGCAAGTTGTGTCTGTTGTTCTCTCTCAAGCGCGGGATCGACAGCAAACACCGGGATGCGGACCGGCTCGGCGGCGGTACACTCGTTGACCCCGACGACGATGCGCTGCCGCTTCTCTGTGGCCTGTTGCTCCCGGTACGCAGCTTCCTGGATCTCACGTTGGACAAATCCGAGTTCGATGGCGCGCAGCACTCCTCCCATTGTGTCGATCTTTTCAATGTAGGCCAGAGCCTCTCGCTCGATCCGATCGGTCAACGCTTCCAGATAGTACGAGCCGCCGAGCGGGTCGAGGGTATTTGCCACCCCGCTCTCATAGGCGATGATCTGCTGAGTCCTGAGCGCGAGACGGACCGCATCCTCGGTAGGAAGTCCCAGCGCCTCATCCCGCGAGTTGGTATGCAACGACTGGACCCCGCCAAGAACCGCCGCGAGAGCCTGCAGCGCCACGCGGACCAGATTGTTCTCGACCTGCTGCGCGGTGAGGCTTACACCGGAGGTCTGTGCGTGAAAGCGCAGCATCCATGACTTCGGGTCGCGCGCCTGAAAGCGCCGACGCATAATCGTTGCCCAGAGACGGCGAGCCGCTCGGAACTTCGCGACCTCTTCCAGGAGATCGTTATGGGCGTTGAAGAAAAAGGAGATCTGGGAACCGATGCAATCTACGTCCAGCCCAGCGGCCATCGCCGCCTCTATATAAGCGATGCCGTCGGCCAGCGTAAAAGCCACCTCCTGGACTGCCGTCGAGCCTGCCTCCCGAATATGGTACCCGCTGACGCTGATGGCGTTCCAGCGCGGCAGGTGCTTCGCGCAGTAAGCGACCATGTCGGTCACCAGGCGCATGGACGGTCCGGGCGGAAAGATATAGGTCCCTCGGGCAACATATTCCTTGAGGATATCGTTCTGAATTGTTCCAGCGAGCCGTTCGGACGCAATACCCGCTCGCTTGGCCACCACCACATACATCGCCAGCAGGATGGCAGCGGTGGCATTGATGGTCATAGAGACGCTCACCCGATCGAGCGGAATGCCTCGCAGCAGCGTCTCCATATCGGCCAGCGAGTTGATGGCGACACCCACCC
>DATMXF010000176.1:0-6055 GCA_035561835.1 Patescibacteria group bacterium | reverse complement strand
GCGCTGATAAATGCCCGAATACACCGGCAGGCGTGAAGGTGGATGCTACCGGGTGTCCGCTGGACAGTGATGGAGATGGTGTGCCGGATGACAAAGATCAGTGCCCGAATACACCGGCAGGCGTGAAGGTGGATGCTACCGGGTGTCCGCTGGACAGTGATGGAGATGGTGTGCCGGATGACAAAGATCAGTGCCCTGGCACTCCTGCTGGTGTAGAAGTGAATCAGCTCGGATGCCCGGAGCGAGAACCCATCGTCCTGAAAGGCGTGAACTTTGAATTCGATTCGGCTGAGCTGACCCAGCCATCTCATGCGATTCTGGATGATGTTGCGAAGATTCTCGCCAAGCACTCGGACCTCAAGGTCAGAATTGCCGGCCATACGGACAGCAAGGGCACGGCAGCTTATAATAAGAAGCTGTCGCAGCGGCGCGCCGAGTCTGTGATGAACTACATGGTCTCGCGTGGCGTGAATCGAGCTAACCTCACTGCTGTGGGATTCGGAGAAGAACAGCCGATCGCGTCGAACGATAATGATGAAGGTCGCGCGAAAAACCGGCGAGTGGAGTTGCAACCGCAAGAGTAACCGGAGCCCGGTGAGGGTGTAGGCCCTCACCGGTTGAGCTTTTTCTATCGGCGCATACAGGTGATGGTGTCGGCTGATCCGTATCACGTCTCAGCCGGCACCATCACCATGTTCCGCCACATGTCCCGCCGGCAATTGGCGTTTCCTTCCAACGTAATCCCTTGCGCTTTTCCACACCCGTCCCTTTTGCAGTTCTCTTCTTTGAGATGTCTCAACGCCGCCACCGCCCCCAATCGCAATAGCGAGCACCTGCCGCCACGGCGCATTACGCAAGTGACGCACCGGATGCCGGGCCGATCATCGAGCAGGATGTGGAACGGGTAGATCGCCATCATGCGGTGGAGAACCTGAAGCGGATCGGTCGCCATGTAGGGCGGATGGTGCTGGCGCACGGTAACACAACGGTATGTTTGCCTGGTCACCTCAGATCATGGTGAGCCGCGTGCGGCTTGTCGCGCGCCGGCTCGATATCCTGGCTAGTCCGCTTCGCCTTCTGATTCCATCTCGGCCATGAGCCCTGCGCACTCTTGCCGAAGCGCCGGAACATCACGGATCGCGATTCCCCACACGATGGCGTCGTTGACCGTCGCGTACCCGTGCGTCAACTGATTGCGGAAGTCGACGACCCGCCGCACGTGGGATACTTAATCGAACAACTCCGGGCAGAGGCGTGACATGGCGCCGACAGCCTCGCCGATGGTGATGAACTCGCGCTCTACCGACGAGCGAATGAGGCGATTGCTGCGATATGCGTCCAGGTCCAGATCGCGGGTGGCAGAGATAATTGCATCGCAGGCTTCAATAATATCGAGCAGGTAGGCGCGGATCTCACGCGGCATACAAAGCCCGCTTGGTGCGTTCGACGTTCGCCGCAATGAAGCGGTTTTTGATCGCATCGCTCATCACGAGATCGACGTCGGTAGCAAGGAGTTTTCGAAGTTCATCAAGGAGTCCGAAATACGCATCGACGAGCCCAAACGGATCCATGGGGCGAAATTCGACCAGAAGATCCACGTCACTCTCGCCCAAACGGAAGTCGTCCCGCAGCGCCGAGCCGAAGACATCGAGGCGCACCACGCCAAAACGAGCACATGCCTCCGTGATTGCCTCACGCTTGTCCTCAAGCACACGCACCATGCTGCGCCTCTTTCGATTATGGTACCTCGCTACTCGACAGATGCCGCGGCTGTTAGGCGGCTCCATTTAAGGCTCACCGGCTGCGGAGATCATAGGCCCAATAGCCTGCAAAGACAACGAGTTAACGAACCCGAAAGCCCACGGACGCACGCGAAACGCCTGTGCGCCGCTGTACCCTTGAGAGCACCATTGTTAAGCCCCGAGTAGCCGTGACTTGCGAGTTGAGAACTCCTCCACGGTTATGACACCGGAAGCCCTGAGTTCAGCTAGCTTACGGATTTCGTCGGCAACGGATCCCTCCGTCGTCAGGGGAGAACGTCCAACCTGATCCTGAGGCACGTACCCGTCTTTCAAAAGGCTGTTCCGATACTGATCGTTCGCAAAGAAGGGAAGCACGAGCCATGAGAGCCCCCATGTAACGATCGCCAGCAGGAAGGCTAGGATGCCCATCCCCCATAGTCCCTTCGCCATATACCAAAAACACCCAGCGAAGAAGCAAGGCCACGAAAAACCTCTGAATACGAGAACCCTATCCTTACTGACTGGATGAACTAGCGTGCCTGCCGGTTGAGACATAGCCACATCTCCCTGTTGACCTACTCAGTCGTTTCGCTCACGTTCGACCGGTATCCGCCTAACTTTTGCGGTAACCGGCCCCGGAGTGCGAAGCGCGGAGAGGACCTGCAAGCCCAGCTTGCGGGCGGTCCGGTTAACCAAGAGGTTATGCATCGTGCCACTTTCGGGCGTCGGTCATGAACCATTCCAGCATTTGCCAGTGATTGAGCTTGGTGGCTTCGTTACCCATGCTGCGGCGGATTTGGAGGAGGAACTTCCCGAGCAACGACATCATGGTACGTATGTTTTCTTCCGAAGTGCTTGGGTTGTCTCCCTGGGCGTAGAAGTACTGCATAAGGTCGTTGTAGGCGAAGACGACTTCGTCGGAACCAACCAGCGAAAGCTTGAATGCGTGTTTGCGATACTCAAAAGAGAGCATCTTTCCAATCGCAACATCATTCTTGTCCTTTCCTCGGTTCTGTTTGTCGTGCTGCCACGCAGCCTCTGTCATCAAGAGCACGATGAACGGCTCAAGAATCTGATTGTAGATGTTGATACGGTCGTCACGGAGCTTGTCTTCGAGCTCAATCTGGCGGTCAAGTCTCCGTCGCAGGCGCCAGCCCACGGCCGTAAGTGCTAAGACGAGTATCGGGGTGGCAATGGAGCCGATTCCTGTGAGGTAATCAAGCCAGTGCTTCTCATCCACCCTCAGCTACTCCATCGAGATGCTTAACGCGCGGTCGGCGGCCGGGGGCAAGCAATGCGAGCTAACTTGGCCGCTGGCCAACGATCGGCGCCGGGTTGGCTACCGCAGCTAGTTGTGCGATAACTGCTCACTGCACATCGGACGGAGTAAAGAACATGTTTGTCGGACCACCGCAATTGATGTAGTACGTATTTGGCTTATTGGTGCTCTTGTCGCCATATTCAACGTGCGAACACTTGCCAGCGTTGAGGAACTTGATGGCACCCTTATGAAGGACAAGGAGATCTTGTTCTGTCAGACTGTATTCGCCTGCTTTCGGAAAAGCGCCCTTGGCAATGCGGGGATCACTGGGTAACGACGGCTGGGGTAGCTCCGGAGGCGCTGAAGCCGATAGCGCAGTTGCAAGAACCCAGCGCGCGACTTTCCCGCTCTGACCTTCCACGACACCGTCATAGAACTTCGAAACGCGCACCCAGCCGCTCTTGACTTCGAAGACCTCGACCTTCTGCCCGCGGTAGATTCGATTAGTCACGGGTGCGGTAGCGTTTGGACCCAGACGCACTTCAAGGACGGCCTCCTTGACGAAATAGGTTCCGGGTTTGGTTGCCTGCGCGTATGCGGTTATCGAAGTAATCAGAAGCACACCGATGACAATCAAAGACTTCATTTGGCCCCTCCGTTACCGCTTTGCCGCCCACCGGAGCGGCTCAGGCGCGGCGGCACCAACTCGGCGCCGCGATCGTGGCAGATCGCGATCGTGTGGCCGTCGACTACAGCCGCATGTTCATTGCGCACGTTTGCTTGCTCATTCGCAGTCCTTGACCCACTCCCTCGGCATATCACCAACGCAGCCGCGGAACTTCCCTTCGAGTACTCGGACTGTGTGGGACGCAAAGCCTTGGTCCGTAATGATCACTTTGGTTCCTTGGCCAACGATACACGCAACGCAGCACTCCGCCGCCTCGGTCGCCATCTTCTTGTCCATCAGTGAATAGAACTCGCCGCTCTTTCCTGTCTTCATCACAATACCGGGTTTTTGCGCCCTGCAGATCAACTCCGCATGGGCGCTCGCCGCCGCAAAGACAAAGACCAGGCCGAGCAGACACCCCTTAATCTTGACCATTCCAAGTCCTCCTTTGCTGCGTTGGTGCAACCCGTTGTCACCGAAACATTATGTAAGCTGACCAGTCGATTCCGACCAACCGTTTTCGAAGTAAAGTCAGACGGTATAGCCTTGTCGCGTAGTTAGCAACAATCTCCCATAAATTCTGAGGACGGCAAACGCTGCATCTATGTCAGCTTATTCAGCCTTCCGACCGGGAACCGTCGAAAACAAATCCGAGTCTATTAAAAGGAATGGTGGAGCTTCTCAAAATACAACGGCCCTTTGGAGTGTACTGAACTCCAAAGGGCCGCGCGTACATTCCTTCAGCCCGAGGCTACCATAGCGCGATAACCGAAGCTTGTTAGTCATCACAGCCACATACTCCGGTTCAGCAGGATACGGACAGCATTGAAGTAACATTACGATAAGACTCATACCCCCGGCTGTCAAGGTCAAAGTAAGATCGTGAATGTCATGGCCACCCTCACATGGATATCCGATCGTATTGTTAACCCATGAGCATCAAAGTCCGCCCCCCTCACCTTAATCCTCTCCCCCGGGTTGGGGGAGAGGAGAATTTTTGGAGTGCTCTTCGCCCCCTTTGCGTGTAAGAAGGCTTTCTGGACAATCTCGCCGTCAAATCCCCCCTCGCCCCCCTTTTTGAAAGGGGGGGATCGAATGAGTTCGGTCGCTGCGCTCCCTCGCAATGACGCGAGCGGGGCGGTTCTCATGCTTCGCCGAGTTCTTCGATTTCCTGGATGAGAGCGGGAAGATTGGGCCGAGTAAAACTCATGTGTGGAGCGGGGATACGGTGATGCTTGATGTCGACCGGAATGTGTTTATGGTGAGGCATGGTCGAGGCCAAGGTCGGATCATTGGGATGAGGAAAATCGTCGTACCAATATAACCGCACCTCACCTCGATACACTTCATAGCCATACGAAATGATGAGTCCCGCCTCAAAGTCAATTTCTTCTCTCATGCGCAGCCGTAAGCCGTTGGTAAACAGGACTTCGCCTTCGGCAATGCCGGTGTACGGACTATCAGACCAGACTGCGACGGTGGAACTCTTGACGGTAGGCCGGCCGAGCCACTCCAGAACAAAGCGACTATAGTCGCTCAGCGACGTCAATGGGTTGGCAGCCATCAATAGGCGGGTTGAAAGCGCAGTATCTTAGAAAAGTCATGGTCTTGAAGTTGCTTGTGATAGGCGTCCTTACGCCGCCGCCAGGTTTCAAAGATGCCCTTCCAACGGCTGAAATCGGCGCGCGTCTCGTCGTAGGCGTCATAGTCGGCCAGCTTGCCTACTGTGAGCGCGGCATAAAAGTCTTCGCTGAGGACGCCGTACTTTTCCTCGTAGAGCGTCAAGCGGCGCTCGAGCAATTTCATCTCAATGACCAATTCGTAAATTTCCATGGTCGGCTCTCCTCGCTTAACCTCATTCTACTGCTAATCGGCAAAACATACACGCGAGAACCTACCAGCCGCAACGCGGACAACAGAGACCCAACTACAATTATGCTGGTCCGTGTAGCATCGGGCCAAGAGTCCTCACAATATGCAGGATTTTCCAGCCAGTTCGCGGAGTTGTCAACGAAATTCTAACAGGGTCTACAGGAGCAATACCGTATGCGCTGGTGGCGCGCCCATGGGTATGAAAGTCCACGCCCCCTCACCTTCCTCCTCTCCCCCACCTTGGGAGAGAGGAGATTTTTTGGGGTGGCCCGCGTCCCAACCCTGCTTGCCGTAGGAGAGGCTTTATGCCGTCCCGTGAATGGGCGGGGCGACCCCGCCCTTACGACGGGAGAGGCCGAAGGCCGGGTGGGGGGAACTTTCTGGGTGGTGACGGATGGCGATCTGTATTGTTGAGTACAGGGCTCAGCTTGACGCTTCGCCCATCTTTCTAGTATGATTTGCCTATCTATGTGGTTATCCGCGGTTATGCCTCACCTGAGAGTGTATACACCG
>DATMXF010000175.1:0-6591 GCA_035561835.1 Patescibacteria group bacterium | reverse complement strand
TCTTCGACGACCGTGGTCTGTCGGACTCCAGAGAACACGTCTCTTACGACAATGTCGTCTTCCGTCAGTTCGTCGTAGCCGTGGTCAGACACTCGGGCTTCCTTGCGCTGGATGGAGGTCGAGCACCCGTCTGAACGCATCACTCATAATCTCATGCTATCCGCGCTGATAAGATTCGGCAACGGGAATTCGTGAAAACCTGATTCCCATGTCTGCAGAACTATTGATTAGCCTGGTCGGCCTATTACGTCCTTGGGACTCCAAAGATCGTCGCAATTCTCTTGCCGTTCCAGGGACTTGTTAATCTCTTTCGGATCGCGCCCTTCACACGACCCCGCCTCGGCGTAGCTCGGCGATCGCTTTATCATCCAGACCCAGGACCTTTCTGAGGATCGCATCGGTGTGCTCGCCCAGCAAGGGGGGCGACAGGCGCATTTGCGCCGGTGTCTCGGAGAGGTTAAGCGGCGTACCGGCCAGCCGCACGGTCCCTAGCGTAGGGTGCGGCATCTGGACGATCATCCCTCGCGCGCGTACCTGCGGGTCCGCGAAGACCTTGTCAATCGTGTTGACCGGTCCGGCCGGCACATCGGCGTCAGCACACAGTTGCAGCCACTCGGCGACCGTCTTGCTGCGGAGCAGACCCTGGACCAGCGGGACGAGCACCGCTCGATTGGCCACACGCTCAGGATTGGTCGCGAACCGCGGATCCGTAGCCCATGCGGCGACGCCCGCTGCGGCGCAGAACTGTTGCCACTGCTCATCGTTGCCGATGGCCAGGATCAGGTAGTCGTCCGCCGCCTGAAATGCTTCATACGGCACGATGCTCCCGTGCGCATTACCCCAACGGCCCGGCACCTCGCCCGAACAGAGGTAGTTGCTCGCCGCGTTCGCCAGGCAGGCGATCTGCGAATCATAGAGCGCGATGTCGAGATGCTGCCCGGCACCCGTTCGCTCGCGGGCCAACAGTGCGGCAAGGATGGCATTGGATGCGAACAGGCCGGCGGTCATGTCCGCAATGGCCACTCCGACCTTCATGGGCGGACCGTCGGGCTCGCCGGTGATCGACATCAGACCACCGCGACTCTGGATCAGAAAGTCGTAGCCCCCTAGCTCTCGGTCGGGGCCGGTGTACCCGAAGCCGCTGATAGAGCAGTACACCAGGCGCGGGTTGATGGCCTTTAGTACCTCGTAACCCACACCGAGTTGGTCCAGGACGCCGACACGAAAGTTCTCGATAACCACATCACTGCTGCGCGCGAGTTCGCGCACAATAGCGACGCCACGTTCGTGTTTGAGGTTGAGCGTAAGACTCTGCTTGTTGCGGTTGCAGCACAGGTAATAGGCCGACTCCCCGCCAAAAAACGGGGGCCCCCAGTGGCGTGACTCATCGCCGACACCTGGGCGCTCGATCTTGATGACCTCTGCGCCGAGGTCGCCCAACATCATCGCGCAGTAAGGTCCCGCCAGATGTCGCGACAGGTCGAGAACGCGAATGCCGTCCAGTGCGCCGGCCACTACGCGTCCTCCGCAAAGGGGTAAGGGGGTAAGGGTCGCGAAAGGGACTTATCGGCCCGGTGGCCCAGCGCATACTCCGCCTGAATCAACTGATGAATCTCCTGCGTGCCTTCATAGATCAGCGATCCGCGGGCGTTGCGGAAGTAGCGCTCCACCGGAAACTCGTCGCTGTAGCCATACGCCCCATGAATCTGGACCGCGTCGTCTGCGGCCCGGAAGGCGTTGTCGCAGTTGATCCACTTGGCCAGGCTGACCTCCCGCGTGCAGCGCATCCCCTGATTTTTCAGCCAGCCGACCTGATGGTACAACAGCCGTCCGATGTCGCGTCCGGCGACCATGCGGGCGATCTTTTGCTGAACGAGTTGGTGCTTCCCGATAGGTTGTCCAAAGCTTTGCCGCTGCTCGGCGTACGCAAGGCTGGCATCAAGACAGGCCTCCATCAAACCGACCGCGCCGGCTGCAACCGTATAGCGGCCGTTGTCCAGCGCGCTGAGGGCGATCTTGAGCCCTTCACCTTCCGCGCCGATGCGGTTGTCAGCGGGCACGCGCACATCCTGCAACGCGATACTGCCGGTGTTACCGATACGCCCGCCCAACTTGTGGTGGATGCTGGAACTGCTGACTCCCTCAAAGCCGCGCTCGACGATGAACGCCGAGACGCCGCGCGCTCCGGCCGAACGATCGGTGTAGGCAAAGATCAGAAAATGGTCGGCGACGTCGGCCAGGCTGATCCAGGTTTTCTCGCCGTTCAGGATGTAGCTTCCGCCGTCGCGCCGGGCGGTCGCGCGGATACCCGCGACATCGCTCCCGGCGTCCGGCTCGGTCAGGGCGAACGCCGCCAACTTCTCGCCGTGCGCCTGCGGGACGAGGTATCGTTGCTTCTGCTCTTCGCTTCCCCACTGCAGCAGCGCCAGCGAGTTGAGACCAAGATGGACAGCGATAAGGACGCGAAAGGCGGTATCGGCGCGCTCCAGCTCTTCACTGACGATACCCAGACTCAGGTAATCCAAGCCCAATCCGCCATAGCGGCGTGGAATGCACAGCCCCAGCAAGCCCTGTGCGGCTATCTTGGAGACGATGTCGGCTGGGATCCGCTCGGCTCGCTCCCAGTCGCGCAGGTGCGGAACGATCTCGCGACGACAGAACTCGCGCGTGGCGTTGCGGACGGCCTCGTGGTCCGGGGTCAGCCTAAAGTCCATGTTGATGCTTTCATCCTTTCAGGACAATCCTGCGTATCGCCACCGGCCCCGCCCATGCGCTTACCGAGGTGTGCGACGCGCACCGCCGCCCACACCCTATACCCTGTTTTAACATCACACGGCACAGGTGCGAAACCCTGCAAAGACGTCACGTCGGTCCGGCAGGAAAAAGTTGCGAAACGTGTTGCGGACCAGACGAGATCGTGTGGTCCACGCTCCCCCTCTCAACACCTTGCGATAGCCGAACCAGGGCGCCGAATATTCCCGATACGGTGAATCGACGATAAATCCAGGGAATGGAAAGAAGGGGGACGCGGTCCACTCCCAGATATTACCGATCATCTGGCGGCAGCCGAAGGCGCTGTCGCCGGCCGCAAAGGCGCCTACATCAACACAGCCCGACATAGCTGAATCCAGATTGGCGTGTTCAGGAGAAGGCGGCTCATCTCCCCAGGGATACCGCCGCTTGCGCCCGGTGATGCTTGTGCCGTCAGGGGTGGGCTCTGCACTGGCGGCCATCTCCCACTCCGCTTCGGTGGGAAGCCTTCTGCCCGCCCACTGACAGTAGGCCTCCGCCTCGTGCCAGTTCACGTGGAGGACGGGGGCATGCGCCTCAAGTGGAACGAGCCGGTCGAAATGCCGGCGCAGCCAGCCGCTCTGTCCACGTTGCCAATAGACCGGCTGTTGCGCGCCCGTCTTGGTGCGCCAGACCCACCCTTGCGGGCTCCACAACTCGCGCCGAAGGTAACCCCGGTCGAGTACGAACTCAACGAATTCGCTGTTGGTCACCGGCGCCCGGGCGATCCTGAATGGGGCGATGTTTACCGGATGCGCCCATTTCTCATTATCGAACACAAAGGACAAATCGTCGCTGGCGCCAAGCTGAAACATCCCTCCCGGCATGTCAACATCTCCGGGCCAGGGGCCGCCACCCAGCTCGTGCGCGCTCGGCCCATTCTCGGTGATGCTGAGCTCCGGAGCGGGATACTCCAGGGTCTGCCTCATGTAGGTGAAGGCCTCGCCGTGCATGTCTTCGTGCAATACGGAGAGCAGATACAGGTAGGTTTCCTCAGCGCTGGGCTGGCCGGAATCCAGATGCTTCAGGACCGACTCCTGCACCCTATTCTTGTAATCAAGGGTATCCTTCCTCGAAGGCAGGGGCAGGCCCCAGCGGTCACAGTGATCTACCTTGAACGAGTCGTAGAAATTCTCCGCCCCTTCCAGCAGGAACGTGGTGGCCCCGAGAGTGCGCAGGAGAAAGACATCATAAAAAAAGGCCGCATGCCCAAGCTCCCAGAGGAAAGGATTGACGATCTCCGTTTGGGGAACAACCAGTTGGGTGTCCGCCAGATCTTGAACCAGTCCGAGAGTTCGCTCGTGGGCGTTAGTGACCATCCGAGCAAGCTGAGATGCAGCAACGATCGTCGGCATCGGAACCTCCCCCTGATCCGCTATCAGATCCCCGGGACGATGATAGGCTTGGCGAATTATACGTCCATACTTCAGGAGCGAGCAAGCATTCATTCAGTCCCAAAAAATCTCCCCAACCCCCCTTTACGAAAAGGGGGGCGAGGGGGGATTTGGACGCAGGAGATAGGTGGTGTATGCTCTCGATCAGGAATACTCATTGAGCGAAGAGAGAACAAGATAATGACCCCCTACAATCTGGATCAGTTCATTCGCGATCTTCCGAAGGCAGAGCTGCATGTGCATATTGAGGGCACATTGGAACCCGAGTTGCTGTATGAGTTGGCCGGGCGCAATCGCCTGACCCTTCGATATGCCACGGTCGATGAGCTTCGCCAGGCGTATCGCTTTCACAACCTCCAGTCGTTCCTGGATATCTATTACGAAGGAACCCGCGCGCTACTTTCCGAGCAGGATTTCTTCGATCTGACCTGGGCCTATCTTGAACACGCCGCACAACAGCATATTCGACACGTGGAGATCTTCTTCGATCCCCAGGCCCATACCGATCGGGGCGTCCCATTTGAAACGGTGATCAACGGCATCCATCGCGCCTGTGAAGAGGCCGCTCCAAGACTCGGAATCTCAACAAAGTTGATCATGTGCTTCCTCCGCCACCTGAGCGCAGAGGCGGCAATGCAGACGCTCGAGGCGTCCCTCCGATTCAAGGACTGGATCGTGGCCGTCGGATTAGACTCGTCAGAGCTGAATCACCCTCCAGAAAAATTCGTCGAGGTATTTCAGCGGGCCAGAGCGGAAGGATATCTCACCGTGGCCCATGCAGGGGAAGAAGGTCCCCCGGACTATATCCGGCAGGCACTCGACCTGCTCAACGTGTCGCGGATCGACCATGGCGTCCGGTGCCTTGAGGACCCGGTCCTGGTCCAACGACTGGCCAGGGAAAGAATTCCCCTTACCGTGTGTCCCCTCTCGAACGTGAAGCTCTGTGTCTTCAAGTCGCTGGAGGACCACAACCTCAAGAAGCTGCTGGACCTGGGACTGCGCGTGACCGTCAATTCCGACGATCCCGCCTACTTCGGCGGCTCTATCACCGAGAACCTCCTGGCGTCCCAAAAGGCGCTTGGGCTCACTCGTCATGATATCTACATGCTCGCAAGGAACGCTTTTGAGGCGAGCTTCTTGCGCGACGACGAGAAACGACGCTTCATTGCTGAACTCGACCGCTGTATTGAAGCGGCGCGTTGACGACCTTTCTTCAGAAAGCTATGATGCTGAACAGCCAACCCAGCGAAGCGGCATTGGCGTGAAAGGGAGGGCACCATGATTGTGACAGCCAACAGGGTATCGATTACGAAGGGATACGAGCAGGAGTTCGAGAAGCGGTTCGAGCAGCGCCTTGGCGCGGTTGACCGGATGCCGGGATTCGTTCGAAACGAGATCCTTCGGCCTCTCCAGGGTGATTGCTACGTCATCCTGACCTATTGGGAGAGCGAGGCGGCGTTCGAGGCCTGGATGCAGAGCGAATCGTTCAAGCAGGCCCACGCCAACCCGGCGCCCAAGGAGATGTTCGCAGGCCGAAACGTCTTCGAGATGCACGAGGTTATCCAGGTATCGGAAAAAAAGCCGTAAAGGCCGGAAACCGCAACACGATGCAGTATCAGGCCAAAAGAACGATTGTCGGCGTGATCCCGGCGCGGCTGGCCTCGACGAGACTGCCCGGCAAGGTGCTGCGACCGATCTGCGGTCGGCCGATGCTCTATCACGTCTTCGCGCGCGCAAACCGATGCGAGCTGTTGGATGACCTGGTGGTGGCGACCGATTCGCAAGAGGTGCATGACTACTGCGTCGGGAATCGGATGAAGGTCCGCATGACCTCGAGTTGCCTTGCATCCGGGACCGACAGGATCCACGAGGTCATGCAGGTGTTACCGGCCGACATCTACGTCAACATCCAGGGCGATGAGCCGATGATCAGGCCGGCGCACCTGGAGGTCCTCTTGCAGCCGTTTCTGAGAGACCCTTCTGTCCAGGTCAGTACGGTAAAAACCCCTATCACGGCGGACGAGGCGCACAACCCCAACTGCGTCAAGGTCGTGACGGGCATCGACGGAAGAGCGCTCTACTTCTCTCGCTATGCCATCCCCTACAATCGGGACCAGACGCCTGATGCTTGCTACTTTAAGCATCTCGGCATCTATGCGTATACCGGACCGGCGCTCGATCGCTTTCACCAGCTCCCACCGTCACCGTTAGAGCAGGCCGAGAGGCTCGAACAGCTTCGTTTCCTGGAGCATGGCATACCGATCTCTGTCGCCGAGACCCCGTACGACACCATAGGGGTGGACACCGAAGAAGATCTTGCTCGCGTCGAGCGGCATTTCCGAGACCTCGACCCCTCTCAGAGCGCCTCTGAATAGCCGCCATATCTTGTTACTTCTCTTTCTCGGTA
>DATMXF010000174.1:0-6713 GCA_035561835.1 Patescibacteria group bacterium | reverse complement strand
CTACAGACCAGCGACCGAGCCAATAGGAACTGGTGCCTTGCGTCAGGTAAAGGCCGCTATAATGATTAGCATGTCATGGTCGGAAGGCGGCGAAAAGTGTTGACAAGCCCCAGACAAGAACAGAGAATTCTGCCAATCTTGGGAGAGGTGGTAATCTCAGCGTTCTTGAAGGTACAAAACGCGGTTCAGCTCCGGCGACTTCAGGCTGGTGCTCTACAGACCAGCAGAGCCATAGTTAGGCATCCCGGTGGCTGTAAAGGATAGCGTCAGTGAATCCTGAATCGCTTTACTCCAGGCCGAAGCGCCGGCGCCAGATAATGGTGGCCTGTATTGCCGTGGTCGTTTCTCTCATTGCGGCAGTGGTGGCGCTTGCGACTGTACCGGCGGTCAGGGATCATCTGTGCTATGAGCACCGTATGAACACATTCTGCTCGATTGCCAAAATCGGCGAATCCGAAGTGCAAGTATTCGCATGGCATCCCGAGGTGAAGCCATTTGATCCGCCTCGTTTCAATCAGAATCCTCATCAGGACGCTCTGAAGCCTCGCAGAAGTCTGTCCGAGATTCCACCTTTCGAACAACGGTCATACGGCAGCGGCTTCCCGAGCGGAAAGCAACAGTGGCTATACTGGGAAGCGCGACTGAAGTCTCGTGTACCCCCAGGCCAATCAATCAGGTTCGTCGTCAATTGGACGACGTATGGTGCAGGCGGTAAATCTGTCGCAGGCGGTGTTGTTGAGGGCACGTGGGGGGGCTGATGATCCGGCCGCCCTTATTATTGGCCCTGTCGACACCGTTCCAATTGAAGCTGCCGGTCAATTCCCGCCTGGCCACTATGAGGTTGTTCTCAAGGTGTATGGCAATCAACTGGCCGAGTCGGAAGTGCGCGGCGAATTCGATATGTACTGATGCGTACACAGTATTACGAAGGAATACCGCATGCGGCTGCAGCACCACGGCGGATGAAAACCCCCTCAATCCCCCTTTACGAAAGGGGGAGGTGGGGTTTTAGAGTGTTGTCGGGTTACGCTGCGCTAACCCGACCTACGGCTAACGGCTGATTGCTGAATGCTATTTTCTCGGGAACGACGACTGGCACAGTCCCCCACATTACCCCGATGCGGGCTATGGAGGCGCTATGACTAATGCATTTCAAGTGAGCGGCAAGAACGCCGCCGCGCCGTTTACACTCACACTCCATCGCGGCGACGGTATGACCCTGGTTGCGATGAATTGGAAGAATGGGGAGCCGCCTGAAGAGTTCGTCGGTTTCGCCATCGAATACAAGGAGCCTGATGGCGATAAATTCTTCCCCTTGAAAAATCGTCTGGCTTTCCCTGGCGTCGGGGGTGATGTCAACCCGAACCGTCTGTCAACCAGGTTTTCGCCGATCCAGAAATTTCGTTGGGTGCACTTCCCGCGCAACGCGGAGCTTCCCGGCGCATTTGTCTATCGAGTCACTCCGGTCTTCATGAATGAACAGGACGAACTCAGCTACGGCGAGTCGCAGGAAGCCTCCATCGAGCTCCGGCGAGAAACCTATCCGGGCCGACTCAATGTCGCCTTTACCCGCGGCTTTGTATCATCGCAAGCGTTCGTCGATCGGTACGAATCGAAGGGGCCGATTTCCACCCTGCTGCCGCCGAAGGCCGATGAGGGGTTGACCTTTATTCCGACACATCCGAAAGCCGACGAGGCCTTGGCGTGGATGGGCTTCGAGGCTTGGCGGGTCGTCCTCGAACTGCTTGATCAGGCAATCGCCGACAAGAAGGCCCGCGTTCGCGTGGTGGCCTATGATCTGAACGAGCCGGACATCGTATCCCGCCTCGAAAGGTTGGGTTCACGGCTCAAGATCATCATCGACGATGACGGCTCCCATGGCGAGCCGGATTCTGCGGAGACTCAGGCCGAAAAGCGTCTGTCGATTTCGGCCGGACAGAACAACGTGAAACGACAGCACATGGGCAAGCTTCAGCACAACAAGACCATCGTCGTCGATGGCCCAAAGGTGAGAGCCGTTGTGTGCGGTTCAACCAATTTCACGTGGCGCGGCTTTTTCGTGCAATCCAACAACGCCGTCGTGCTGCGCGGCAAGAGCGCGATCGAGTCGTTCCTCCTGGCGTTCGATGATTACTGGGATCATGACACGCCGGCCGGATTTGGCGCGACGGACTCCGCAAGATGGACAAATCTCGGTCTTGCCGGGATTGACGCACGGGTAGCGTTTTCGCCACACGCCGAGTCGAACGTGCTGCTGCAAACAATTGCGGATGATATCGGCGAAAAGACTACGTCGAGTCTTTTCTATTCTCTGGCGTTTCTCTATCAGACCCCGGGTGTCATGCAGGACGCTATCAGGAAGGTGTCGAACGATCAGAAGATCTTTGTGTACGGCATTTCCGACAGGAAGGTCGGCGGTATCGACCTTCAGAAGCCGGACGGCAATGTATCGCCGGTCTTTCCTTCGGCGCTTATCGAACACACAGTCCCAGAGCCGTTCAAGTCGGAGCCGACGGGCGGCGGCGGCAACCGGATGCACCACAAGTTTCTGGTCGTAGATTTTAACAAGCCGACTGCCCGCGTCTACCTCGGTTCCTACAATTTCTCCATTCCCGCCGACACCAAAAACGGAGAGAATCTGGTGCTCATCCGCAATCGGCGTATTGCGGTATCGTATATGATCGAGGCATTACGCCTTTTTGATCACTACCATTTTAGGGTAGCTCAACTGAACGCCAAAAAGCAGAAGAAAAAGCTGCAACTGGCCAAGCCTCCCCGAAATCCGGAGGATAAGGCCTGGTGGGTCGAGTACTACACCGATGCTCGAAAGATCCGTGATCGCGAACTCTTCGCGTAAGCCCTGCAACACGTGCGCTGAGATCCTGATGCCCGTTCAGCCAGAACGCGAGTTCGCTAAATACTTGACATTGTATGCAACCGATCATATACTCCACCCGCTGCTCGGATCCAGAGTTGCGTTTCCAGTCGTACCTCACCATACCGTAAAGGTTGAAAGATGAAGAAACGTGACACTGTCGTCGCCCTGTTACCCCTGCTGGCTGTTGCTCTCCTCGTCGGATGGGCCTGCAGTCGAGTAAGTTCGCCGCCTACCGGCTCTGAAGCTCCTCATGCCCAAGGGGCATCTGCCGCAAGCGCTGCTGCGCCTCGTCCCCGGTGGACCGGTTCCCCGCCAAACGCTAAGTACGTGGGGAGCGAGTCTTGTCTGACGTGTCACGAGGAGTCGACCCAGCGCTTCCACAAGACGAAGATGGGGCGAATCATGTCTGTGAACCCACGCACCGTCCAGGAGCAGCGAGGCTGCGAGTCGTGTCATGGCCCGGGGGGCCCCCATGTAGATACGGAGGGCGGCGCGATAGAGACATTGACAACCTTCAAGAAGGGGGCAGAGCCGGTCGAGGCGCAGAATGCCACGTGCGTGAACGGCTGCCACGAAAAGGGCGAGCACACATTCTGGAAGGGAAGCACCCACGAATCACGAGGAGTGGCGTGCGTCTCCTGTCACAAGGTGATGGAGTCGGTGTCCGACCGATCCAACCTGGCGAAGCCGACTGCGATCGAGGTCTGCTCGCAGTGCCACCAGACCCGCCGGGCCCAGCTCCAGCGCAGCTCTCACATGCCGCTGCGCGAGGGAAAGATCAGTTGCAGCGACTGCCACAACCCTCACGGGACCGCGACACAGGCCATGCTCCGTGAGGATTCCGTCAATGAGAACTGCTACACGTGCCATGCTGAGAAACGGGGACCGTTTCTGTGGGAGCATGCGCCCGTCATCGAGAGCTGTACGAACTGTCATGAGCCGCACGGCTCCACCAATGCGCGGCTTCTAAAGGTCAGGATTCCCCGCCTCTGTCAGCAGTGTCACGTCGAGACCCGACATCCGACAAATCCATACGATCCGACAACCGGATCACGGTATGTCATCAATAGAGGCTGCATCAACTGTCACCAGAAGATCCATGGATCTAACCATCCCTCAGGGTTCGCCTTCACGAACTGAGGTTGCGATCTGCATCAAGCGGAGGAGGTGGGCCATGGGCGCATTGCTTGGAATAAAACGATTTGGTCGCACGCTGCTGCTTGCCTTCGCCCTGCTGCCGGCTGCCGTCGCCTCAGGTTACGCTGAACAGCCCTCTCCCCAGGAGGCTATCCCTTCATGGGTCAACTGGCTCAACGCCGGGCTGCCCTTTGATTTTGAGCTGACCGGATTGGATGTTGAGGGCGGCTATCGCGACATCGACGGCCGTCGGAGTTCGGCCAAGTTCCAGGAGTACCGCGTCCTTGAAGAGAGTCCCTTTTTGGACCACCTTCGTCTCTCCCTGGAGACGAAAGATAAAAGGCGCTATATCGACTTTACCGCGATAGACAGTTTCAAACAGGATCAGAGTTACCTGTTTCGAGTGGGGCAGTACGGTGACTATGATCTGGAGATCTTCTGGGATCAGGTTCCGCATCTGTTGAGCACGACGGGACGGACCCTGTTCTCGACGACGCATGAAGACAGCACCTCGTTTTTGACTCTGCCCGCTGGTGTTGCCTCAACAGTCCAGGGCGCCACCCCGGCCGCGCGAGCCTCCGTATTGGGCGGTTTCCTGGCCAACGCTGCGCCTGTCGATCTGTCGTTTCTCACAAGTAAGGCAGGGTTCCGATTCAAGTATGCCTTGAGCGAGTCGCTCGGTATGGGGGTCCGTTACACCTATACGGAGAAAGACGGAACGATTCCTTTTGGCGCAGGCTTCAGTAGCCCGGGGGGCAATATCGTGGAGCTTCCGGCGCCTCTCTTTCATCGGACCCACCAGGTCGAGGTAAAGACCGAATATGCGAGGCCGGGTTGGAACGTCGGCCTCGGCTATGCCGCGTCGATCTTCGACCAGGGGATCAAGAATATCGTGTTCGACAATCCGCTTTCGGCGACCAACACTCCGACCGCCTCGGCGCGTGGCCGAACGACCATGGACCCGAGTAACCATGCCCATAATGTGTTTCTGTCGGGCGGCGTCTCTCTTCCCTTGCGCACCCGGATCACCGGTAAGTTTTCCTACGGCTGGCGGTTCCAGGACCAGACATTCGTCTCGCACACCATCAACCCGGCCCTGGCCGCCAATCCTCAGTTGGCTCTGCCCAGACGTGATCTCGACGGCGATATCAGGACGGCCCTGGTCACGGTCAACGCGACGAGCCGCCCGCTTGCCGCGTTGCCGCTGACGCTGAATGGCGGCTACCGCTTCTACGACTTCGATAACCGATCGTCTGAGATCGAGTTTCCAGCGCATACGGTCCGGGATACGTCGCTTACGGTCGATACCCGTGTCAACGCGCCATACTCCTACACGAAACACAATGCCCACCTGGACGCGAGTTATCCTCTTCTCAACGATCTGCATTTCAAGCTGGGTTATGAGTGGGAGCGGTGGGACCGCGATTCGAAAGTCCGTGAGGTGCCAACCAGTGATGAGCACTTCTTGAAGACCAGCGTCGATTATTCGCCGCTTGACTGGCTCCTTCTCCGTACCGCCTATCGACGGAGTTGGCGAGACATCAGTGCGTACAACACTCAGGCTCACGAGTCGCACGTGGTGCAGGACATCGAAGGGGACGAGTTTTCCCTGAACCTCCAGGGTCAGTCGCGCCTGCTTCGGAAGTTCGACGAAGCCGACCGGACCAGGGACAGGGTCGAGATTCTCGCGTCAATCACCCCGTTCGAGGCGCTGAACTTCACGACCACCTATAGTCTTCTTCGAGATGATTTTGATCACTCTTCGCTCGGGCTACAGGAATCGTGGGGATGGAGCCTGGGCGGTGATGTCACCTATAGCCCCTTCTCGTGGCTCTCACTCTTCGTGAACTATATGAGGGAGGAGTTTAAGTACGATCAACTCTCCCGCTCCAGACCGGTCATCAGCAACGTCTCTACGGCGACCACACCGGCGGCAGGGTGTGCGTTCACGAATCCCACGGCTGCGGTCAGCAACGTGGTATGCGACTTTTCCGATTTCAACTGGAGAAGTCTGAACAGAGACAAGGTTGATACCTATGGGGTAGGCGCCGACGTGAGCCTGATCCCCAAACGCCTCAATTTCCGGCTGACCTATACCTTCTCGGATGCCGACACGATCATTAATTCGTTCAATCCGGTGACGCCGACCAGTGGCACCGTAGCCCAGCAAACAAGCGCAAAGGCCGTTCGCTATCCTTTGTCGAATACGAACCTGCACACCCTCATCGCCGCGCTTCGCTATAACCTGACCAGCAACTGGAGTCTCAAAGGCGAATATCGATTTGAGCAGTTTCGGGAGAAGGACTGGTCGACCGACGCGATTGGGCAATCAGGCCTCACGAACTTACCGCCGACGACCGATACCTTCTTAGGCGCTCGGTTTCTCCAGAATTACGACGCTCACATCGGCGCGTTTACGCTTCGCTACCAGTTCTGAGCGAGTCTCCGTATTCCAGGCGTCTCGCTGATGTGTTAGTATGTTGCCTGCGAACGGAGCAGGCAAGCCAGCCTGCCGGGCGTTGGTCTGGCGGGCTGGCTTTTCATATTTAAGACTGAAGGAGGGAATGGTTGTGTCACAGCAAGACGAACAGGTCGATCGCGGGCGGCGAACGGTGAATTGGCTGCTGGGGAGTTCCCTTGGCGTGCTGTTCGTATCCATCCTTTACCCGATCGCCAAATACCTGATTCCCCCAAAACT
>DATMXF010000173.1:0-9654 GCA_035561835.1 Patescibacteria group bacterium | reverse complement strand
TTCCTGAAGGACACGGTGCTCCGGGCCGTAGCCCTGGGGATGACCGCCGACGACGTGGCGGTGGGCGTCCTGAGCCTGACCGGGGTCCGGCCCCTCGTAGTCCGAGGCCCCATCGAGCTCCTTCTGGTGGAGTGCAGCCAGACGGAGCTCGACTTCTTTGCCCGGGAACTGCGGGCCCACCTCCCGGTCCGCGTGGACAAGGTGCGCCTGGACGATCTGGCGACGGTCGTGCGGCGCCGGACGCCGGCCAGCCGATGGGGGGCCGCGGTCACGAGCTTCTTCCACCTCCCGACGGTGGAGCGGGTCCTCGACGGCCTGGGGATCCCGGTCATCGCGCTCCTCGCCGAGGCGCACCTCGAGACACTCCATCGCCTGGCCCAGCTCCCGCCGGGGACCCGGGTGGGCGTGGCCTCCGACCACCCCGAGACCGCCCACAACCTCGAACACTCGATCATCAACGCCGGCCTGCCGAACATCGCGCTCCTGGGTAGCTCTCCTGCGGAGGGGGCGGCGCTGGGCCGCCTGGTGCGGCAGGTGGAGGTGATGGTCTGCCCCAGTCTGGTGGCCGAGCGGGTGCGGGCGCTCACCACCGACGGCTACACCCAAGTCATCATCGACGACCGGACCCTCGATAAGCGGACGATTGAGATGCTGGCGGCCACCTTGGCGCGGCAAGAAGGAGACGCGACGGCTGCCGCTAAGAAACCCAGGAGGCTCCGTCCCGCCAAGCGGGGCGACGCGGCAGCCCCCGAGGCGGGGGGATGAGGCGAGCCGGCCGGCGCGGCGGCCGCAGGCGGTGAGCGAGCCGTCGGCGCGGCGGAGCCAAGAAACGAGGACCCTGGCGGGGGGCCTCACACACAGTCGCATGGCGGGAGCCGGGCGATCGCAGGAGGTACGGAAATGCAGACAAGGGGGGGAATACGGAGCATGATGAAGCGGAAGCCGTGGCGGAGCATCGCGGCCATTGGGCTCTTAACAGTCACGCTCACGACTGCGGGTTGCGGCACGGTTACCGGCGCTGGGGTGGGGGCGGCAGGAGGCGCCGCCGTTGGTGCAGCCACGGGTTATGGGGCCGGGAAGGGCGCGCTGATCGGCACTGGCGTGGGTGCGGCAGCGGGGGCGATCTATGACATTACAAGGTGAAGGACAAGAGACGGTGGAGACTTCGATGAAGAAGAAGTGGATTCGCCTATCGGCGGGATTAGCTGTTGGGGGCATGCTGTGGACCGGGATCGCTATGGCACAGGGAAAGCCGACGGGCTGCGACAAGGCGAGCACACCGGAGAGACTAGAAGGCCAGGTGGTGAAGGTCGATCGGGAGCAGGGGAAAGTGACCATACGTGCGACCGACGGGACGACCCACGAGTTCCAGGCATCCAACGAGGCGCTTCAGAGCTACAAGCTTGGTGATCGCATCGAGGCGAAGCTCAGGTCGGCACCGGACTGCAAATGAGTTGGTCAGAGGGCCTCAGGCCGTAAGCTGTCCAGCTGAAGGTTTTCTCGGTTTCAACCTTTCACCGTGGAGGAAGAGAAGATGAAACAGATCAAGAAGAAAATGGGCCTCATGCGGACCGGCATCGTGCTCTGCTGCCTGGTGGCGATCTTCCTATCGGGGTGCGCCACCGGCCGCGGCCTCGGACAGGACGTGCAGTCTCTCGGTGAGAGCATGGAGAAGGGGGCGAAATAGTGAGGCCGGCTGTGTTCCGGGCAGGGACATCCTGGATGACAATTCCTCAAGTGCGGGGAGGATGGCGTCCCGGATGGGCGGTTACCTCGAACAGGAACTCCGCACGGATGGCATCGAACCATCCTGGAGGGATGTCACATGAACTCGATCGTCTACATCGTGGGCGCAGTCGTCATCATTATCGTGGTGCTGAAGGTGCTCGGTCTCTACTAGACCGGTCCGCAGCGGACCCGATCCACACAACACGCGTACGTGCTCACACTACTAAAGGTACTACGTAACTGAACACGCTGAGTAGACATTCAGAAGCCGCCCATACGTGTGGGCCCGGCACAAACCCAAAGGAGGAGAGAATATGCTGCGCAGAACGACAATCGCCGTCATGATCGTGGGGTTGGGGATGGTTCCCGTGGCTGCTCGGGCCGCTGACGAACCGGCCCCTTCAAAGACAGAGTCCGTCAAGAAGGCGGTTAAGGACACCGCCGACACCGCCAGCGTCGAGATGAGCGATTCCTGGATCACCCTCAAGACGAAGCTGGCCCTCCTGGCCGACGAACGGGTCAGCAGCCTCGACGTGAGCGTGAAGACGCGGAAGGGCGTGATCACCCTGCGCGGGAAGGTGGACAACGAGGCCGCTCGCCAGGCCGCCGAGGAAATCGCCCTCAATATCAAGGGTCAGAAGAAGGTGGCCAACCACCTGACGGTGGTGTCGAAGGCCGCCCGCAAGGTGGTGGACCGGCAGGACGACCAGATCGTGAAGGATGTCGAGAAGGGTATCAACAATGATGCCCGCCTGAAGAAGGCCACCATCGAGGTGCGCGCGGACAAGGGGATCGTTACGCTCACGGGCAAGGCGCCGTCGCTTGAGACCTGCGTCCGCGCCTCCGAAGTGGCCCGCCGGGTCCATGGTGTGCGCGCCGTGCGCAACGAGATGACATTCGATCGCGAGGGGTAAACCGGGCGGCCAGTGACGGTCCGACTACATGTCGGATGATGGAGAGGGCCGCCGCTCCCAGGCGCTTCCTCGGAGCGGCGGCAAAAACCACGAGCAGGTTCGATAGTTTCTCCGAAAAGACACGGTAAGGCTCCCGCGACGATGGTACGGCGGCGCGGCTTGATGACCCCCAAAAAAGGAGGCAGACATGAACCGAGATACCCTGAAGGGCCAGTGGATGCAACTGAAGGGGAATGCCCGGCTGCAATGGGGAAAGCTGACCGATAACGACCTGGAGAAGATCCAGGGGAACGCCGAGTTGCTGGCCGGCAAGATCCAGGAGTACTACGGCAAGACACGCGAACAGGCCGAGAAGGAGCTCGACACCTGGCTCGAACAGCAGCAGCGGCCAGGAGAGCGCAAGACCACCAAACCCTGACAGCTCCCCTTCCAAAGGGGAGAGACGGAGGGCTGATGGTCGTGCAGCGGTACCATCGTAGCGGGTTTTAGGGGCTTCTAGGGCAGCGCGGAGCGGCCAGGTTTTCGAGGCCTGTTCCGGTAAACGTTCCGGGTGCAAAGCCGGAGATATACACCAGCCATTCCTCAAGGATGGCACGCGAAAGGAGGACGAGATGCTCGGTACCGTATTACTCGTTATCCTGATCCTCATGCTGATCGGGGCGCTGCCCACCTGGCCCCACAGCCGGGACTGGGGGTATTTCCCGAGTGGTGGCCTCGGGTTGATCCTTCTGATTCTGCTCATCTTGCTCCTCGCAGGACGTTTCTGAAGCGCCATCGGTGGCAACTGCATGCACGATTGAGGACCGCCCCCTGATCCACCCCGTCCGCACTACTGCGATCCGAACCGTGTGTGCGGTCCATCAACATGAAGTGGGGCATCGACAAGGCGGTGGAGGCGGTGGTGGGCGAACGCACACCGTGCGCCAAGCCGACCACAGGGCAAAAAGAGATCGCCCAAGAAGCAACGATCTCGGCGAACGTAGTGCAACACTAAACCAACTTTCGAGGAGGAGTGACCATGAAGACAGCGAGCACGATGGTGCGTTCTCTCTTGGTTCTACTGGTAATCGCAGTGATCGCAGGCTGCGCCGGAAGCCGAACCAAAGAAAGCACGGGTGAGTACTTTGACGATTCCACCATCACGGCGAAGGTCAAGTCCGCGATTCTGCAGGATCCGGAACTGAAGGTGTTGCAGATCAACGTGGAGACGTTCAAGGGCATCGTCCAGTTGAGCGGCTTTGTAAATTCGCCGCAGGTCGTAACTCGGGCGGTCGAGGTAGCACGCGGCGTCAGCGGCGTGAAGTCCGTCACGAACAATCTCGCCGTCAAGAAGTAGGTCGGTTCTCACACGACGCGCTCGATCGCGCGGGCTCCGCACAGCGGAGCCCGCATTCTAAGCAAGATCAGGAAGGTCCTCGTGGACAAGGAGAAAACCACTAACGTCCTGGTCTGGGCGGGCGTGAGGGCGATTCTGCTTCTTGTGGGCTGGAAGAGCTCGTGTTTCAATGCGAAAGTTAGCACACATTAGTTGTCATACCCGCAAAAGCGGGTATCCTGGAAAATCAATGGATTCCCACTTAAAGCCTGCGGGAATGACGTAACGTATATTATTACAATCAAGTATTAGCTCCTGCATCAGAGCCGTCTAAAACCAACAAGGGATTGAGACGACCGGCACAGTCGTTTCAATCCCTTGTTCAAGAAGCCCGGAGGGAGGAAGGAGAGGTACTATCCTCTCCGCCTGGGCCGGCGGGTCTTCGCTCCACAGAGGCAGATATTGGGCAGATCGGGCATGGCCGTTCGCAGTGAAAACGGTCGGTTACGGATTAACGGTTAACATACAAGGGTTGCCCCGTCGACGCAAGGTCGCTGAAGAGCTGAAGAGCTTCTACCGCGAAGCGGCTTACTTGAACCCCTCGTTGCAGCGAACTCGCTTCGCTCGCCGATGAATGCGGGCGTTAGACGCCATTTGGCCCGAAAGCCGAAAATAGAAGGAGAAAAAACCATAAGAAAAAGAATACACAATCACGGATCGGCACTGTGGGCAATGCTCATCACGGTGCTTGTCATCTTGGGCGGAGCTAGGTCCTTACACACATTCGAGGGATAAGGAGGCACCGATGCCGGACAAACCATTCCTAACGGACATTAAGACTTTGAGGAAGCGGGCGCGCCAACACATCGAAAACGGCGCGGTGACGCCGGGATACCAGGCCGACCGCGATACGGTCATCCGCATCCTGAACGAGGCGCTTGCCACGGAGATCGTGTGCGTCCTCCGGTACAGGCGCCATCATTTCATGGCGACCGGGATCAATGCCCAGAGCGTTGCCGAAGAGTTTCTCCAACACGCAAACGAAGAACAGGTGCACGCGGATCAGATTGCACAACGGATCGTGCAGCTCGGCGGTGCGCCGAACTTCTCTCCGGAGGGTCTCCTGACGCGCAGCCACGCTGAGTATGTCGAAGGGGATTCCCTCATCGACATGATCAAGGAAGACCTCATCGCCGAACGGATCGCCATCGATAGCTATCGCGAGATGATCGCTTATCTTGGCAATGATGATCCCACGACACGTAGGATGCTTGAGGAGATCCTCGCCATGGAGGAGAAGCACGCGGAGGATCTCGTCAGTCTTCTGGAAGAACTGGGGAAACGACAACCCATCTGAATACAATCGGCGGAGGGATGCTATATCGATCAGATACCGACCCAGTGCCGCTCCAACTATTTACCCCAAAATGGTGAGGCGTGAAGTCCGTCACGAACGATCTCGCCGTCAAGTAGGTGGGTTCTCAACCGCACCGCGCCCGCGAGGGCGCGGTGCGCGGGGGAACCCGGCGGAGCTGTCGGCGGCGATCCGCGCCGCCCGCGGCGCGGTCCCGCTCGTGATCCGGCCGAGATCATCCCGGCCCAGTGGTGGCAGCACCTCCTCCACAACCAGAGCCATGAAAGCTTGATGTTCGCCTGGTGGAACGCCCCGCTGCTGATTGGGTTGCGCGGCCCGCTTCGGACGCGCCGTCACTTCGAATGGGAACGCGAGGGAGGAAATTTCTGTCTCGCCGACGATCCTTCCGGACACCGCGGCTGAGCATGAAGGGAACCTCATACGTGAAGATAGGCAGCAAGACCATCCCCCGAACCTTGCTCCATTTGAGGGCGCACCTTCGCGGAAATGGCTTGGCACACAAGTACGCCGGCGACGAGTCACCGCTGCGATCGGAACTGTTCAGCAGCGACCAGATGGAGCAGCATGCTAAGACCCTGGCAGGCTCGCACACGTTGGGGCTGGGACGCGCTCCGGACCAACTTCTGCCGCGGCTGGCTGAGAATGAAGGCGTCCTGATTGGAGCCTGCAATCTGCTGACGGCGGCGGTCAAGGCCAACCGCCGGATTGCGCCGGCCGGGGAATGGCTACTCGACAACTTCTATCTGATCGAAGAACAGATTCGCACGGCCAGGCGATACTTGCCAAAGGGGTATAGCCGGGATCTGCCTCGCCTGCTGAACGGCCCATCGGCTGGACTTCCGCGGGTCTATGACATCGCGCTGGAGCCGATCTCGCACGGCGATGGACGGGTGGACCCGGAAAGTCTCAGCAGTTTCGTCGCAGCCTACCAGACGGTCACCGCCCTGACGTTAGGCGAATTGTGGGCCATCCCGATCATGCTGCGCCTGGCACTGATCGAGAATCTCCGGCGCGTTGGAGCGCGACTCGCCGCCGACAGGACCGACCGAAACCTCGCCGACTATTGGGCGGACCAGATGACGGAGACCGCTGAGAAAGACCCGAAGAGCCTGATTTTGGTGATCGCGGACATGGCGCGGTCGAGCGTGCCGTTGGTGAGTTCGTTTGTCGCGGAATTTGCACGCCGGTTGCAGGGACAGAGCCCGGCTTTGGCATTGCCGCTCACCTGGATTGAGCAGCGGCTCTCCGAGTCCGGCCTGACGATCGAGCAGTTGGTGCAATCGGAGAACCAACAACAGGCCGCCGATCAGGTCTCCATAAGCAACAGCATCGGCAGCCTCCGATTTCTGGAGGCGATGGACTGGCGCGAGTTCGTCGAGGCCATGAGCGTTGTCGAGCAGACCCTGCGCGAGGATCCCGGCGGCGTCTACGGGCAGATGGATTTTGCCACCCGTGACCGCTACCGTCACGTCGTGGAGCAGATCGCGAAGAGCAGCCGGCTCTCCGAAAGCGAGGTCGCCCGCAAGGCGATCCAGTTGGTACACGAGGGCGCGGCCAGGAACGGCAGCGACGATCGAGCGGCACATGTTGGCTTCTACCTCATCGACAAGGGGTTGCCGCAACTCCAACGAATGGCGATGGCGCGTCTCTCTCCCGCTATGGTTCTTCAGAGAATGAGCGGCCGGTTTCCCTTGCTCCTCTATCTCGGCACAATCACGCTGATGACGACGATCGTCGCCGGAGGCTTCTTGGCGACGGCGCATGCCGGTGGGGTACGTGGTTGGCTCCTCGCGCTGACCGGGATCCTCTCGCTCGTGTGCGCAAGTCAGTTGGCGGTGGCGCTGGTGAACTGGCTGACGATGGTGCTGGCGACACCGCACGTGCTGCCGCGAATGGACTTCTCCAAAGGCATTCCGCCGGAATCGCGCGCACTGGCCGTGATCCCGACTCTGCTCACGAGCGCTCAAGACATCGAGGATCTGGTCGAGGCGCTTGAAGTTCGGTTTTTGGCAAATCGGGATGAGAACCTGCGCTTCGCTCTGCTCACTGATTTCCGGGACGCACGCGAGGAGACGATTCCGGAGGACGACCCGCTGTTGCGGCTGGCCCAGAAGAGAATCGAAGAGCTGAATGAAAAATACAAGAGCGCGAAAGGCGACACGTTCTTCCTCTTTCATCGCCCACGCCGATGGAATCCTCGGGAGCGGATGTGGATGGGTTACGAGCGGAAGCGAGGGAAACTTGCGGACTTGAATTCCCTTCTGCGCGGCGGCTCAAGGGACGGCTTCTCACTCGTCGTTGGTGAGACGGCAGACTTCTCGAACGTGAAGTACGTGATCACCCTTGACACGGATACGCAACTCCCGCGCGATTCGGCGTGGCAGCTTGTGGGAACCATGGCGCACCCGCTGAATCGTGCCCGGTACGATGAAGACACACAGCGGGTTGTTGCCGGGTACGGCGTCCTTCAGCCGCGCATCGCCGTGAGCCTGCCGGGCACGAACCGGTCGCGGTACGCGCAACTGTGTGGGAGTGAGCCGGGTATCGACCCGTATACGCGCGCCGTCTCCGATGTGTACCAGGACCTCTTCCACGAAGGCTCGTTCATTGGCAAGGGGATCTATGACGTTGATGCATTCGAGCGGGCGCTCAATGGGCGATTTCCAGAGAACCGGATCCTCAGCCACGATCTTCTGGAAGGGTGCTACGCGCGGGGGGGGTTGTTGAGCGAAGTACAGTTGTACGAGGAATATCCATCTCGCTATAGCGCGGACGTAAGCCGTCGGTACCGCTGGATTCGCGGGGATTGGCAGATTGCGTGGTGGTTGCTGCCGCGCGTTCCCGGCCCCGATGCGAGCCATGAGAGGAATCCGCTCTCAGGACTGTCCCGATGGAAGATCTTCGACAACCTTCGTCGGAGTCTCGTGCCTTCGGCATTGACACTGCTGTTGCTCCTGGGCTGGACGGTCTTGTCGCCGCTCTGGTTTTGGACCATGGCGGTGATCGGCACTATCCTGATTCCTCCCTTGATTGCCTTCATGATGGAGCTGTTTCAGAAGCCGGGCGATGTGCTGCTGCGTCAGCATCTCGCCGCCGTGGTGCGCTCGGCCGGCCGGCACTTCGCTCAGGTGGCATTTACGCTCGCGTGTCTCCCTTACGAGGCCTTCTTTAGTCTGGATGCGATTGTGCGCACGGCCGGGCGGATGCTGGTCACACACAAACGACTTCTGGAGTGGAGTCCGTCGAGCGACACGGATCGCAAGAGCCGCACTGACCTCGTCGCATCTTGCCTGTCGATGTGGATCGCCCCCGTTATTGCCACGGCCGCGGTGATCTCTCTGACGCTTTCGAGGCCGGCTGCGCTCGCAGTGGCTGGGCCCATACTGGGCCTCTGGTTTGCCTCCCCCGCTATCGCCTGGTGGATCAGCCGCCCGCTCGTTCGCCGCGGAGCAAGACTGACGGCTGACCAGATCATCTTTCTCCGGAAGCTTTCGCGAAAGACGTGGGCGTTCTTCGAGACATTCGTCGGCCCGGAAGATCATTGGCTGCCACCCGATAGCTATCAGGAGCATCCCGTTGCTGTGGTCGGGCATCGTACGTCGCCGACCAACATGGGACTTGCGCTCCTGGCGAATTTGTCCGCGTACGACTTCGGCTACATTCCGGCAGGACAACTCATCGAGCGCACGGCGAATGCCCTCCGCACGATGGACACCTTGGCACGGTACCGAGGCCACTTCTACAACTGGTACGACACGCAGTCTCTGAAACCGCTGCCACCGCTCTACATTTCGACGGTGGACAGCGGGAACCTCGCGGGCCATCTGCTGACATTGCGGCCGGGTCTGCTCGCACTTCCCGATCACAAGATCCTGGGTCCGCGATTGTTTGACGGGCTCAGCGACACACTCAGAATTCTCGTGGACGCTGCGGGAGGCGCCGCTCCGGCCCAGCTCGCGGAGCTGCAGAAGGATCTGGCGTCCGCATTCGATTCCCGGCCGACGACTCTCGCGGCGGCGCGGCTGTGCCTGGACCGTCTGGCGACCTCCGCCGCGGAGGTGGTCGGCGGCTTCGATGCCGACCCTGAGAGCCAAGCGAAGTGGTGGGCCCGTGCCCTGGCTCGACAATGCCGGGCTGCCCTCGATGAGCTGACGTTTCTCGCTCCGTGGATCTTGCTGCCGGGCTCTCAGAATCGGCTCGGCGAATTTCGCGGCATCAACGAGATCCCAACGCTGCTCGATCTGGCGGGACTTGAGGAGGAGCTGCTCCCGGCAATCGAGCATCGGCTCGGCTCGGACGCAACCCCCGAGGAGCGTGAATGG
>DATMXF010000172.1:0-2222 GCA_035561835.1 Patescibacteria group bacterium | reverse complement strand
GTTCGGTGATCCTATTCCCATCCCAAAGGGGCGGCGACTGATCTTCGCATAGTCTCCGGCTGGACCATCCAATTCTCAATTCATAAGACCTCCTCTCATTAAGCCGCTCCAATGCGCCTGCCTTATATGTTGAGATAAGAGCCTGTCCTGCAAACCATCCGCTAACGGCTGAGGCATGATCGACGTGATGGGTGCAAGTGCGGTTACCTACCGGGAAATGGGGCGTCAGCGCGGCGGAGGAGCCCGCACGCCGACGGCAAGATGGGGCTACGGGTCTCCATTATCCGCTTGCCAGGACCTGCACCCTCGCAGGCCTGAAGCCCGCGCGCCAGAGCTTGAGCAGATTATGGGTGCTGCACCACAGCGACCACTCTCCCGTGACCTTCTCCAGCCCTCTCAGCCAGAACCGCGTCAAGCCTCGCATACTCATCTGCCCAAAGACCGGCTCGATGGTGCAACTGCGCAATTTGTAGATCGCCTGCCCGACACGGGTCAGCAGCTTCCGCTCCATCCGGTCTCTGGCCGTGGCATCCTTGGGGATACGTCCCTTGGGACACCCCTTGTCTCGAAGCGCCTTGCGCTGCTTCCATGCCTTCGTCGTCGCGATGAAGAGTGCGGTGGTCGCATCCGCCAGGGCGGCATTCGTGTCGCTCCAGTAGCCCGCATCAGCGATCAGCTTCTTGGGCCGTTCACCGGCCTGGGCCTCACAGCGCTCCAGCATCGGGGCCAGTTGTCGCACATCGTTCTCCTCGTGGGTCACCGCGCAGGCGACGATCACCTGCGAGGTGCAGTCCGCCATCGCCTGCCCGTTATAGCCCTGCACCCACCCCTGCCGGGTCTTCAGGATCCGGCTGTCCGGGTCGGTCAGGTTGGCCTTGGCTTCGTGGTCCACCACCTGCGCTGGCGCCGTCGGCTTGCGTCCCCGCGTCTTGCGACCGGTCTCGGCTTCCTGGTGCTCGCGCGCGCGGATGCGCTGCGCCTGGGCGTCGTGCGCCTGGCGCGCCTCCGCCTCCAGTCGTTGCTTGGCCTCCCGCAGCCGCGCCAGTCGGCCCGCTGTCGTGCGCAGCGCCTCGGGCAGCTCATCCCCCCGCCGATCCGGCCCATACTGCTGATCCTCGGCCCGATCCACTCGCTCGGCCTCTTCGAGGAGTCGGTGGACCTCCCGCTCGATGCCCGCGAGTGTGCGGTTCTGGTCCAGGGCAGCGTTCGCCGCCACCTTCCGTCCATCCAGGGCCACCCGCCCCATCGTCACGAGCCCGGCCTCCCGGCAGAGTCGGAGCACGTGCACAAACAGCCCCTCCAACGCGGTGAGGTGTCGCTTGCGGAAGTCGGCGATCGTCCGGAAATCGGGTACCTGGTTCGCCGCGAGATAGCGGAAGGCGACCTGGTCCTCCAGCGCCTGGGCGATCCGACGGGAACTCGTGAGCCCCACGCTATAGCCGTACACCAGGACCTTGACCATCATCAGGGGATGATACGCCGCGCTGCCCCAGCCATCCTCGCGGTACTGCGCATAGAACGTGGCGAGCGTGCCGTCTCGATCCATCTCCTCGAGGATCTCCGACACGAACCGCGCCAGACTGTCCTCTGCGACCCAGTCGGTGAGCGCCGGAGGCATCAGGTACAGCTGCTCTTGTGCATACGGTAGGAAATGATAGCTCATGCGCGCCCTCCCTGCGTAAATGGTGTGAAGCTATTGTACGCGAGGAGGCGGGTGATCGCCAGACCGAAGTGCGCGGATATGCGCAGGGGGTTTGTCGGACAGGCTCATAAGGGCAAGTTTTGAGCGATCGTCCGTTGTGCCGTCTGGCTGTGCGACGGCAGACATGCTCTGGAGGTCAATGCCGGTGGATGTGAGTCACTGCCAGACGAGGGGTGCAGTTCATTCCGTTGAGGGTTGATACCCCGCGGCTTGCCGCGTCCGCGTGATCTAGGGGTGGCAGAAGGTACACTCCTGGCTTCGTATGTAACTCATCCAAAAATTCCATTTGAAATTCAAATCGTGGACACCCATAAATCTCTCGACCCTCGCTTCAATATTGGCTTTGCAGTTTACTTCGTTCAAATAAACCGGACACTACTGATGATATTTCGGTAGTCCATATGCCAATGATAGGCGCATGGTATCCGGCGGTCAAACTCCAATCATGCGTCAGTCGTGCCGGCTAAAACGGCGCGCTTCAATACGTCTGCTCCAGCCGAGCGTTAGCTAAAGAACTTCT
>DATMXF010000171.1:0-5364 GCA_035561835.1 Patescibacteria group bacterium | reverse complement strand
GGATCGGACCAATAGTTGGGGTAGTAGGAATACCCGTAGTAGTTGGGAGGATATGGATACCCGTAGTAGGTGTAGTAAGGTGATGGACCCCAATAGTAGTAAGGGTCGTACGACCCCCAGCCCGGGCCGAAGGCGCTTGCGCCAAAGCTGAAGAAGAAATGGTTGTGGTGGCGATGAGGATGGAAGCGATGCTGGACTCTTGGACCGTGGAATTGGTGGCTCCGTCCGCTTCCACCGCCCCTTGATCCTCCACCACCACCGCCCCCTTTGGCAAAGGCGACCGGAACCGCCAGGGCCAATACGAGGGTAAGAATAATAGCTATAAGTGAAGAAATAACGCCTTTCGATTTCATGATCCTTATCCTGCTGACACTCGATGAAGTCCCGTCTCCTGCGCCTTCCCGCCTCCATCTGAATAGAGAAATCTACTTAAACTCTCCTTCGGAAAGTTGAAGGCGAAAGCTTCGATCTCGTGGGTCAATCTGGATCGTCCGGTCGTACCGTTCAGATGGCGCTGTGCCGCCGGCGGTCCCCACGGCCGGTTTGGCAACGATCCGGTGAGGCCCCGGCACCAGTGCAAGTTGACGCGATTCACCTGGTCGAAGTGTGAAAAGGGGTGGAATCCCGGCGATGGCCGGGTCAACGTCCAGATAGACGTTGACGGTCCATTTGGTAACATTGATCAATGTCCCGGGCGTTCTGGGCGCACCCATGGCTTGTGGCGGACCCTGCCAGGCAACCGGTGGTGAGCAGAAGCGCCATCCCTCACTGGCCTCGAGAAACTGCTCATGCTGAATGCCGGCCTCGGAAATGCCGAGAGTTATGACTCCAAGAAAGAACCGCGCGGCGTACTTCGAGTCACGAGTGCCAATCGAGTCACAGGGACGAACTGCAAGGCTGGCGCATCCCGAAAGGGCAATTGCCAATATAACAAACATCAGCGCGCGTTTCACAGCGATCTCCCGGTTATCCGTTCACGATAGAGCGGTCGAGTGACACATTGTCAAATAGTCGCACAACCTACCAAGCTTAGTAGCCGTAGTACCCACAATCGTACTGATAGTACCCGAAGACCCAGTTGCCATAGCCATCATAGTACCCGGGGATCCAGACCCGCGCGCAAGGGGGATAGGCGCGGTAGTACGGATACGGCGCATAATAGTGGACGGGGGGCGGATAGGGATACATATACCCGTATCCGGGATAGGGTGTCAGGGGAACCCCCAGATTCAGACCGAAGTGAAAATTCGTCCTCGCCGATGCAGGGTCGGCCGCAAGGAGGAAAAGACTGGTCACGAGTAGGATTCCGATCGCCAGGGCAGCGACGCTCCTCTTTGCCATTTTCATCTTATCCACCTCCCCTCATATGGTAAACTACGTGCAACTACTTTTATGGTAACATGCGGCAACCGAATTTTGAAGGGTCGCCGGTCGGCTGCGCGCTACGATGAACATCTGACGACGCCGCATCATCCATACACTCACACTGCATGTAGCACGTTTCACACAGTCTTTCCGATCTATTGGATGCTTCATCGGGGCTTCGCGTTTAGTGGTCCGATCTGATGGTTGCGTTGGAGGGGGATCGATGGTTCACGCCTATGTCTTCATCATTACGAGCAAGGCCAGAGAGCAAGAGGTCGCAGAAGCGATCGGAGAACTACAAATGGTGAAATGTACGCATATTGTTACCGGCAACATCGATGTTGTCGCCTTTATCGAGGCTCCGGATCTGAGCGCCCTATGGGATACGGTGAATCATATTCAGGCGCTGCCGGCAGTGACACGGACTACCACAAGCTTGGTGGTCGAACCTGTGTAGTGGGTGCAATGTCAGGCAAAGCCGGCCAGTAAAGCAGCCGACGCCGCTGTCGTTGCAGTCACCTGCCGGAGAAAGCGAAGATCAAGCGTGTCGAGGGTGTCTGTTGGTAAGTGGTAATGCGGGTTACGCAGGAAGGCGGTATCGGTGATCATGACAGCCGGATATCCGGCATCCCAGAATGGCGCATGATCACTCTGGCGTACGAACGGTACATGCTCTCCGTTTCCCTCTACAACTAAGCCCTGTACAGGCAGCGAAGGGGCAACCAGGACCGCCGCTTCTTTGAAGAGCGCAACAAGCCTCTCTGATCGTCGATTGCCAACCACGCCGATAAAATCCCCCACCGCCGGGGCCTGGATGCCTGGAGGTACGGTCTGGGTCGGGCCGGTATAGCCGATCATCTCCAGGTCGAATACGCCGGCAATCGGCGCGCCACTGGCCTTGGCCTGATCCACATAGTACGCGCTGCCTGGATTGCCATACTCTTCGAGGGGGAAGGCGATAAAGAGCAGGTCGTGTGCGAATCGGTGGCGGGCCAGGGTTCCGGCTACCTCGAGTAGACCGGCTACTCCACTGGCATTATCGTCGGCCCCAGGGCTATTCGGTACGGTGTCGTAGTGGGCGATGATCAACACCTGTCCATTACGGGACGAACCCTGGTGCAAAGCGATCAGATTCCGGTACCAGCGGCCCTCGCATCTGAAACGATCTTCGACGACCTGGAGGTCAAATCCTCTGAGGATCTCCGCAATAGCGTCCGCAGCGGCTTCCATGCCGGCATGCCCCTCAAACGGATCCCGCGGTCCAACGAGTCGTTCGAGGTGTGTCCGTATCCCGCGTTCCGAGACCGCTTCCACGATCTGCCGGAGCAGAGGATCGATCGGGTTCACTTACGTAGCACCTCGGAGAACTATTCTTCAGAAAAGGTCGTTTTGGTCCATCTCGTCTGTTTGGTCTGTTCCGTTGTTGGGTTTAGACGAAATGGACCAGAAAAACCAAATCGACCAAACAGACCAGATAGACATTTCCAGGGAAGGATCATCTGAGCGACCGGTTTGCGCTCGCGCCATCCAGCGCCTTGCTACTGGCGTAGATTGGGGCGCCGGCCCGTAACGCGAGGGCAATAGCGTCACTGGGTCGGCTGTCGACCGTAATCTCTTTGCCATCGGTCTCAATATAGAGGGTGGCAAAATAGGTATTGTCCTTAAAGTCGCTGATAATGACCCGCCCTAAATGCGAGCGAAAGGCCGCTAAGAGGGAAAGGGTGAGATCGTGGGTCAACGGGCGGAGAGGTTTCATCTGCTGTAGAGGAACCGCGATACTTTGGGCCTCAAAAGGTCCGACGAAGAGCGTGAGTTCGCGCTTCGCCCCTTTACTGCGCAGGAGCACGGCGGTCTGGTCGCCTCCTTGAGCGACGGTCACGCCCAGTACTTCCATTTCGTACAAGTCCTTGAGCTGTTCGGCTCGGACAACGGTCCAGGGGACGAGGAGTAGACCGGTCAGAAGGGAGGCGAGCACAATCACCAGACGTGGCGCGGGAGATTGTCGCTGTTTATTCATTCAGACAACGGACGAGACGCCAGCCGTTCAGGAGGTTGACACGATGCAACTGCTCGGGGGTGAGGTGGGCTTCCCTCAGGACCGGCATCAACTTTAGGTCGGTCTTAAATCCGAGCCGCGTACAAAATGGGGCGACCAACTCCTCCAGGGTTCCGACAACCGGGTTCTCGCTCTTAAAGTGATTCAAGATGACGATGTGCCCTTTCTTTTTGCACACTCGCTTAATCTCTCGGAGAACCTGAACCGGTTCCGGAACGGCGCTGATGACGTACGTGGCCAGCACATGGTCGAAGTGTTCGTCCGGGAACTCCAGTTTCGACGCGTCCATCTCTTTAATAGTCACGTTGTTCATCCCATATTCTCGCACCTTCTCCCTGGCTTTGCTCAGCATCTCCGTGGAGAGATCAATTCCAACAAGGTGACAATCCTGCGGGTAGAGTGGAAGGTTTAATCCTGTACCGATCCCCACCTCAAGGACAAGGTCGTTTGGTTTGATCCCAAGAAGCGGTATCGCCGCGACCCGTCCCGGATGAAAGATCTTGTCGAACAGAAGGTCGTACATGGGGGACAAGATGGCATAGGCACGCGTGATCTGCTTATAATCTAAAGCGACCATTCACTCCTCCAATACACTTCTTTTCGTTCAATGTCCCGTCGAGTCGGCATTGCATTATACTCTACCTGGACTGCCGCGAAAACAGATTTTCGTCGAAGTCGACCGGCAGCCGGACTGCCCGTCCCTGGAGGTCTCGATACAATAGATACCCGTGCTGCCGACCGAAGTCATAGAGCCGCTTTGTCAGGAGGACGTCCTGTTTGCAGTATTCGATGACCCGGTCGATCTCTCCTGCCTTGAACCATGCCAGGCTCTGCAGGCCATCGGCCGACTTCCGTTCCCCAAGAGTCTCTTGGGCCAGATGGTCCAGTTTCAGTCGAAACCCCAGCCGTCGGTGGATACACTCGAGGATGTCCAGAGCAGGCAGGGCGTTCCAGTCGACGTCGGTATAGGCCCGCAGTACATCAAAGTCGAAACGCCGGACGTTAAACCCGACGATCAGGCGCGCACGGACCAAGTCGTTGATGAGGGCATCCACCTGCCGCTCAGTGTAGACGCGGAACTCGGCGCGATCTAGGTCGTAGACGACGCCGACCGCGAGACCCATCCGATCCCGGTGTTCCCATCCGCCGACATCCTCGGCGCTCCGCTGCGTCTCAAGGTCAAAGACGAGAGCGCACGGTGTTGCCGCCGCAGTCTCGGATTCCTCCGTCGCCTGGGGCTGCACTGTGGTTGCCAACAGGCGAACCGGGCGTGGTCGCTTGACGTCGGTCCACTGCGTCTCCCCGAGCAGGCCCTGAAGGGTCAGGTGCGCGCCTTGCTTATCAAGCGGCTTGTTGCCCGATCCGCATTTCGGCGAATGGACGCACGAGGGACATCCGGTTTCGCACGGGCACTCCTCCAGGAGTTGTCGTGTCTTGAGGAACAGCTCCGGCAGAACCTGGAAGCCGCGCTCGGTCAGCCCGATCCCTCCGGGGTAGCCGTCATAGATGAAAATAGCGGCGCGAGCGACCTGCGGGTGGATCGGGTACGAGATCCCGCCGATGTCCGAGCGGTCACAGAGGGCGTAAAGCGGGAAGAGGCCGATCATGGCATGCTCCACAGCATGAATGCTCCCCATGAAGTGCGATCCCCCCTCCTCAACGGTTGCCTTCAACCCATCAGGCACCTCAAACCAGAGGCCGACGGTCTCAAAGGTCTGAGGCGGTAATTCCAACTGGTACGATCCGATCTTGTCCTGGCCGAAGATCCGCCTGCGCTCGTAGCCAAGCACCCGCTCGGTAACTTTCAGCCGGCCCAGGTGGAAGGGGACCCCCTGATGGTTCCTGGATTCCAGGATTTCGAGGATCTCCGTGTCCTTTTCGGCGAGTGGCGTAGTGTAGTAATCAACGGTGACCGGCTTGGCGTGGACTTTGTGCTGAATCAG
>DATMXF010000170.1:0-2806 GCA_035561835.1 Patescibacteria group bacterium | reverse complement strand
ATCCTGGCTCCCACGGATCTGTCGTAGGATATGGACTGCCTGGTCCCCCTTTTCCTTAAGGATCTTGAGGTCGTTTCCGAAGATCTTGAGCCCGACATCGGATCGGACGCCGGCGATCAATTCATTGAAACGCATCTCAATCGGCTGCGAGAAGCCAATGCCCACACCAGGAACCTCGGACGAGAGGGCGGCGGCGAACTTGGCGATCAGCTCTTCCTTCGTCCGAACCGTCCGCCACTCCGTCTGCGGGCGAAGGCTGACGAAGATGTCGGAGAGTTCCATGCCCATGACATCGGTGGCGACCGCCGGGGTCCCGGTCCTCGAAACGACCTGCCTCACCTCGGGGAAGCGGAGGAGCGTGCGCTCGATCTCGGTTGCGGTCTTGAGCGACTCGTTGAGCGCGATGCTCGGCAAGCGCCAGGCCTGGATGACGATGTCGCCCTCATTCAGTTGCGGGATAAACTCCCCGCCGAGGAACGGTACAAACACAAGGCTCACGACGAAGGCCGATGCCGCGACGAGGGCTGTCATTTTCGGATGGTGGACGCACCAGGCGAGCCGCGGTAAGTACAGGATCTTGACGCGGCGGAGGAGCCACGAATCGCCCTCGGCGATCGGCCCACGCAGGAACAGGGAAGCCAGGACCGGCATGAGGGTAAAGGCCAGAACCAGCGATCCGATGAGCGCGAAGATGACCGTGAACGCCATCGGCTTAAACATCTTCCCCTCAACACCCTGCAACGTCAGGATCGGCAGGTAGACGATCACGATAATGCTGACGGCGAAGAAAATGGGCCGCAAGACCTCACGACCGGCTCGGAGGATCACAAGAGGACGCTGCTCTCGCCGCACCCCGCGCTCTTCCGCCAGATGCCGGACGATGTTTTCAATCATCACGACCGCGCCATCCACGATGAGTCCGAAGTCGATAGCGCCCAGGCTCATGAGATTCCCGGAGATCCCCGTCTGGATCATCCCCGTGAAGGCGACCAGCATGGAAAGCGGAATGGCAGCCGCCACGATCAATCCGCCCCGAAGATTGCCGAGGAGTAGGAGTAACACGGCGATGACCAGCAGGGCCCCCTCGATGAGGTTGGTCGTGACCGTCCGGATGACCTTGTTGACGAGATCGGACCGGTCGTAAAATGGCTCGATGATGATCCCAGGCGGTAGGCTGGGCTTCATCCGCTCTACCTCTTCTTTGATCCGTTCAGCCACGACGCGGCCGTTGCCGCCGCGAAGCATCAGGGTCATGGCGATGACCGCCTCGCCCTTGCCGTCCCGGGTGGCAGCGCCGATCCGCGGCATCGCATCGATCTTGACCTGACCCAGTTGCGCAATGGTGATCGGTGTGCCGCCGGGCCCGACGCCTACGATGATGTGGGACAGATCCTCCGAGCGTTCGACCAGCCCTTCCCCGCGAATCACATAGGCCTCGCCATTGTGCTCGATGTAGCCGCCGCCGGCGATGGCGTTGTTCTTTTCCAACGCTTCGAAGACCCGTCCGATCGGGATTCGGTACGAGACGAGTCGCTTCCGATCGATGAGGACGTGGTACTGCTTCGTATACCCGCCTTCCGGCGAGACTTCGACGACCCCGGGGACCCCGCGCAGCCTGTACGCGATTTGCCAATCAAGAATCTCGCGGAGCTGCATCAGGGTATAGCCCTCACCTCTCACAACGAACTGATACACCTCGCCGAGGCCCGTGGTCACCGGCCCGAGCGCCGGCGTCCCGAAGCCTGCGGGAATCTGCTCTTTGGCCGCAGCCATCCGCTCGGCCACCAGTTGTCTGGCGAAGTAGATGTTGACGTGGTCCTTGAAGACCACGGTGACAGCCGACAGGCCAAAGCGGCTGATCGAGCGGATCTCGTCGATATCCGGCAGGCCGCTCATGGCCGCCTCGATCGGAAAGGTGATGTACCGCTCCACCTCTACGGGACCCATCGGCGCCGTTTCCGTGAGGACCTGCACCTGGACCGTCGTAATGTCCGGAAGGGCATCGATCGGGAGATCTCGCAGGGAAACGATCCCACCGATGATAAGGAGCCCGGTGAGGATCAGGACCAGGAACCGATTCTCAAGGGAAAGCGTAAAGATGCGCTCGAGCATGTGGGATCCTTCCGGAGGTTATTGCTCCTACTCCTGAGTGAGTTGTTCCTTGAGGAGCTCGGATTTCAGCGAGAAGCTGCCCGTAGTCACGAACTCTTCATCCCCCTTGAGACCTTCGGTAACCTCAACGAGGTCCCCCGACGTGAGTCCAAGCTTCACCTTCTGCCGCGCAAAGGTCACCGCGTCGAGTTTAACGAAGACAGACGGCTCGCCATCGATCCGCTGGATCGCCGATGTGGGAACGGCCACAACCGTGGCAGGCCCACCGGTAACCGGGGCTCGAAGCCTGACGGTGGCGAACATCCCGAGCTTCATTTTTCGTTGAGGATTCTGGATCTCCACTCGCGCCTTGGCTGTCCGCGTCTGGGGATCGAGCAGATCGGCGACATAGCCGATGGCGCCGTGGAAGGTTTCACCCGGATACGCCTCCAGGCTGATTTCGACAGGCGCGCCTCGACGGACATGAGCCAGGTCCTTTTCATAGATGTCTACCAGCGTCCACACGCGGGAGAGATCGGCGATCGACAGAAGTTCTTTCTCAGAGCCGACCACCTCTCCAGGCGCCCCTTCCTGCTTGATGATGACGCCACTGATCGGCGCCCTGACGATGGTGTAGGAGGCCTCACGACGGAACGCCTTCTCGGGGCTGGTCGACAGCGCATCGATCTGTTCCTCGGTCATCCCGAAGCGATAC
>DATMXF010000169.1:0-17487 GCA_035561835.1 Patescibacteria group bacterium | reverse complement strand
TACGGATATACCATATACGTATATAAATATCATGACTTTCCTTTTGGTGCTTGATTGCTCAGTTATTGACAAGATTCTCACGAGGGGATAAATTGAAGATGTTCGCAAGAACGTGACGCGTAACGGTGCACTGGAGAGTCGTGAGGGTAATGGCCACAATCTCGGTGAGCGAAGAGCAATAACCTGCTTGACAAGGAGGTTTCACGCCATGTTGCCACAATATCAGAAAGTGCTGGTGACCACAGATCTCTCACTCCTCGGAAATACCGCGGTCCCCCATGCCTATGGCGTCCTGGCAGGACGGGGCGGCACTGTCATCCTTATGTGCGCGGTTGACGTGTCCGGGATGCCGGACCCGCTCTACTCCCAGCCCACGCCTGGGGAGACGCTTGCTGAGGAGCGGGCGGAGATCCGGGAAAAGCTGTTCTCTTCGCTGGAAGCGCTTGTGCCTGAGGAGGTTCGCGCAGAGGGAAAGGTGAAAACGGAGGTGCGAGTAGTAGAGATCGCCGGATCAGTCCATGATGCGATCTGCGAGGAGGCTGAGACCAAGGGGGCGGACCTCATCGTAATGGCATCCCATGGCTATTCCGGGATGAAGCACCTGCTCCTGGGCTCGGTAGTAGAGCATGTGCTGCGGTCAGCCGATCGGCCCGTCCTTGTTGTCCGTGCCCGGGAGTGAGGCTTCTCCTCGCTCACTTCTCAACCGCCTGACGTCAGAAAGCCGAGATACCGACCATGGTTGTGGTGAGCGGGATGCTTACGCGGGAAAGATCCGTGGACTTAATCCGCAGTGCTACTCAACGGAGATGGAGCATTGAGAAGAGTGTACCGAGCGGCTGATCGTCCGAATTGATCACAAACTGGAAGTAGCCGGGCGCGCAGACCGCGCCCGGCTACACATATTAACCTAACCGCGATTCCGAGTCATCACAGACGCGTTGCCTTCAGATTCTTGTCCGGCTGCGATAGCCCGTCAACGAACAACTCGGATTACTCGTGGTTCGAAAGCTCAGCACAGGCGCCAGGTTCTCACGACCTCACCCGCCAAATACCGACATCGCCTAGACCTGCGGACCCCACGCGAGAGATCTCGACGGTCCAGCCGCGATATCGGAAATGAGCATTCCAACCTTCGGCTTACTGGGGACTTCTTGCGCTGATATTATGAGTTCGTGTGACCCTGAAGTTGCGTCTACTGGAACCACTAACTCATGAACGAAATGACCATAGCGATCGTCACAAAGAGCAACAGGCCGCCAGCCGCAAGCCACAACAGTATTGTGTCTCCGCGATCCACTGAACTCCTCCATTAGTTTGACTGGTTAGCGGTTAACTCCGGCCATTCGACGCCATCCGCCGCCCGATACATTCCGGATTATATCTCGTGGAGATCAATCTTACAACCTCCCACGGAGAATCAATCCCGGAAACATCATCGCAGCAATCCGGCCGTCAGACCAGAGCAGTACAACAACTCACAATCCGGGTTCCGCCTAGAAGCCTCGCCGCCGCATCAGCCTATAATGTTCTTCCTGCAAACCGGTGACTAGCGCCCCACAACCGTCTATCTTACCGTCCACCATTTCAGATTCACTGGAACCGAGCTGTCGTAGATCTTGTCTGTATGAACGGTATTGGCGCCGATTACTCCGGCGTGAAGGCCGGTATATCACTCGACAGGATTGGGCCAGCAGCCTTTCTTCGAACAGCTTCGAAAGGTAATCTAACCAAGGAGGACCCTATTGTCAAGTTAAAAATGAAGCCCATCTTCCAGCTTGACCTCACCCGACGATTTTGGTATAGTGACGACTGATCCTTCAGATATTCACAGAGGAGACTGATGTCCACGATAGAATATGCGTTATGGGCGATTGTGACCCTATTCTTCCTCCTGGTGTGCGGCATGATCCCCATGCTTGTGCAGCTTCGGCGAACCGCCAGGCAGGCAGAGGATTTTCTCAGGGTGGTTGAGGTCGAATTACGACCTACGTTGATCGAGTTCAAGGAGGTTATTGGGAGTCTCAATCGCGCCTCTGACCAGGTTGCTGGTGGATTAAAAAAAATGGACGGGACGCTTGATGCGATTGCTGAGGTGGGGCAGACAGTGCGGGATGTGAATCAGCTGGCACAGCACATCGTCTTTCCAAAACTGATCACTGGCGCTGCCCTTATGACGGGCCTTCGGGTGGGCCTACGAACCCTGCTTGTACGACTCGTGGGAGGGAGGTGATCGATATGAGCGAAGAACGGGGATGTGCTCCTGCATCTGTGGCCCTCGCGTTTATCGTTGGCGGTGTGCTTGGGGCGAGCCTGGCGCTACTATTCGCTCCAGAGGGGGGCCGACAAACTCGCACTCGCCTGAGAGGCCTTGCGACAGACGTCAAGGATCGAAGCACCGATCTCGTGGATGACGTTAGGGATCGGGTCGAGGATGTGTTCGGGGTAGGCAAAGAGGTCTTTGAAGAGAAAAAAGCCATTCTCACCGCCGCCTACCAGGCCGGCAAGGAGGCGATGGAGAAAGAGCGGGGCAAGCTACAGGAGAGATAATCGTCTGTTGCGGCATCGTTGCGGGCGTTCCCGGATCGGAAGGGGACGCCCGTTTTGCTTTCATGCGTCGAGACGCAGGAGCCCGGCGAGCGCGCCCTTAGTTCCCCTTCTTGACAACGTGCATCACCTGATCAAGTAACCGTCCATTGGTCGAGATGGCATCCCCGCCACGGATAGTCGGCCGCCCCTGCCAATCTGTAAAGGTTCCGCCCGCCTCCAGCAGGATCGGCAGCAGCGCCGCGCAGTCCCAGATGTTCATCACCGGATCGAGCATCACCTCCGCCCGTCCCGTTGCAACCAGGATGTGACCGTAACAATCGCCCCAGCTCCGGTGCATCCGAGCGGCGGCAATCAGATGACGGAAGGCCGCCTCCCGTCCATGCGGCTCGAAGCCGGCGCCGTCGGTGTACAGGAGCAGCGCCTCCTTCAGATCGTCTACACCGGACACGACAGCGCGACGCCCGTTCCAGAAGCAGCCCAACCCCCTGGCGGCACAGACTACCTCGCCCAGTGCCGGAAGGTTCGCCACACCCAGGACGACCTCTCCATCGACCTCTAATCCAAGCAGGACACCGAAGAGCGGAACGCCGTGGAGGAAAGAGGCGGTCCCGTCGAGCGGGTCGATGATCCAGGTCCAGCCGGAGCTGCTCTGCTGCTCGCCGAACTCTTCCCCAAGAATGCCGTGGTCCGGGTACGCCTGTCGGATTAACGCCCGGAGCCTCTCCTCGGCTTTACGGTCAGCCACCGTCACAAAGGTACGGTCCGGTTTTCGCTCCGGCGACAAAGCGGTCTGGAAATATTCCATGGTGATCTCGCCGGCCTGCCGAGCCGCATCGACGGCAAAGTCCAGGAGGTTCCGCAGCTCTTCCTTTTCCGGCATTCGCTCCCTCATGTCAGGTGGTGGGGGCCTTGACGGTAGACATCACCGGTTGGGCGAGGGCTCGCAGCGCCTCAATGATCAGAATAGCCGCGAGACACAGCAGACTCACACTGACAACCCCATTCAAGATCGTCGCGTTCAGGACGATACCCTCTTGCAGAACAACTGCATAGGCCTCCCGCGCCTGGATGATAAGGGACCAGATCGTCATGGTCATGACGAAGAGCATCGGGAACAGGGCGAACCAGGTCGGTCGAGCCGACCTCTTGAGCCAGACCGTAATCCCTAAAAGGGTCAGGGCCGCCAGGAGTTGATTGCCGGTCCCGAAGAGGGTCCAAAAGAGTCGATACGCGCCTTCGCCCGATCTCATGATGAGAAGGAGGGGAAGCGCAATCGTGAGTGCGGTCGCCAGCATCGCCCCCCTCTTCCCCGACCAATTGAACAGCTCTTGAATGATGTAGCGGCTTAGACGGGTGCTGACATCCAGCGTGTCAAAGACAAAGGTGGAAAAGGCCATGGCCCCGAAGGTCATTGCGAACCGAAGGTGTTCCTGCCCGATGAGGATCGCAAGGAACCTGCCAATCCCGTCCCCATAAATCTTACCGGGCGCCATTCCCTGGAGCTGGGGTTGGGCCACGATCATGACGGTCGCCAGCGCGATAAAGGCTACGAACCCTTCCAGCAGCATGGCGCCGTACCCCACTGGCCGACAGTGGCTCTCCTTCTCGATCTGTTTTGACGTCGTTCCGGAACAGACCAGGCCGTGGAAGCCGGAACAGGCCCCGCAGGCGATGGTGACAAAGAGAAACGGGAACAAAGCGCCGGTCATTCCCGGCGCGCGCCAGGTTTTGAATGTCTCCTGCTCGACCTGAAACCCGCCGAAAAAGATTCCGATGAGGCCGACAAAGAGGGTCAGATAGAGGATAAATCCACCGAGGTACCCCCTCGGCTGGAGAAGCAGCCACATCGGCAAAAGAGAGGCCGCAAAGCAGTAGACCAGGATCAGGACCCCCCACGTCTTCACATCCAGGATGAGGAGCGTCGAGATCTTTGTGCCGAACCAGACGACGCCCAAGGTCGCCGGAACGAAGATGATCGTTTGGAGCCAGAGCGGCGGGTCGAACTGCCTCTGGATCAATCCCATGAGGACGGCCAGGAGCAGGTACATCGTACTGGCGGCGGCCACGGCCCCACCCGGGTTGAATGCGAAGGTCTCTCTCTCAAACTCTTCCGTCTTGCCCACGAAGGTGCTCGCCGTGATGTCGGTAAAGGCCACGATCACGTAGATCAGAGCCAGCCAGATAAAGAGCATCATGGCGAGCCAGCCACGCTGTCCCAGGTAGAGACGGACGATCTCGGCGATCGACCGGGCGCGGTGCTTGACCGACGCCGCCAGGCTGGAGAAGTCATGGACCGCCCCGATGAAGATGGTCCCCAGGCCGATCCAGAGCAGGCAGGGAAGCCACCCGAACATCTGGGCGGCCATAATCGGGCCGGCAATAGGGCCTGCGGCAGCGATGGCGCTGAAGTGCTGGCCCAGCAGGTAGAAGGGCTTCGTCGGCACATAATCCACCCCGTCATTCATCTCGCACGCCGGGGTGAGGTGTGTATCGTCCAAGCCGTACTGCCTGGCCACAAACCGACTGTACAGCCGATACCCGAACGCGATCCCCACCAACAGGATGACAGCCAGCGACGGAAGACTCATGGGGCGCCGTTCCTTCTCACCAGATTCTCAAAGGGCTTCAACAGCGATCAGTCCTCCTCTATAAGAACGAACTCTTCTCTGGGCGCACCACAGCTCGGGCAGTGATCAGGCGGCCGATCATCCTGATGGTGGTAGCCGCAGATAAGACACTTCCAGACGATAGCCATGATCGTGATCTCCGCAAATGCGTCTGCCGCGCGTGATGCCGAATGCCGGCGCCAGCACACATATTATCATCACCCCCTGACTGGAGCAACGCGAGATGGCACGGGCGCGAAGACTTCGACTCTGGTCGCCGAATGTGGTAAACTAACACTAATTTTCACAAGGAGGCCGGATGGACATTGACATGATACGCATGGTGGCGCTGCGGGCCGCAAAGGAGGCCGGCGCAATCCTTCGCCAGGGACTCGAGCAGAGTCGGACTATTGAATACAAAGGCGTGAAGAACCTCGTCACCACCGTGGATCGCCGCTCGGAGGCAGCGATCGCCGACCTGATTCGGCGCAAGTTGCCCCACCATAGCGTGGTGTGCGAGGAGGGGACCAGACTTGACGGCGACTCCGGATACCGCTGGCTCATCGATCCGCTGGATGGCACCACGAATTACGCCCACGGCTATCCCTGCTTTTCGGTGTCGATCGGTGTGGAAAAGGACGGTGAGCTGATCTTTGGGTTAGTCTACGATCCGAACCTGGAGGAGCTGTTCACGGCCGAGCGAGGCGCAGGGGCGTTTTTGAACGGCAAGCGATTACAGGTCTCGACCATCCACATACTGTCGGACGCCCTGCTGGCCACCGGATTTCCGAATGACGTCGCGGGCACCAAGAACAATAACCTGGATTATTTTGTGCGATTCATGAAGCACGCTCAAGGTGTCCGTCGCCCCGGTTCCGCAGCCCTTGACCTGTGTTATGTAGCCGCCGGTCGATTCGACGCCTTCTGGGAGCTGAAGCTGTACCCATGGGACATGGCGGCGGGCGCGCTGATGGTCACAGAGGCGGGCGGGCGCGTGACCGATCTTCGCGGTGGGCCGCATCATCTCTCCAACCCCCAGATCGTGGCCAGCAACGGTCTGCTCCATGAGGAGATGCTCCGCGTCCTGGCCATGGAGCGTTGATCTCTATACTGACCCCCTTGAGGAGTAGACAGGAGCTATGACACACTGGGGCGACTCAACAAGGAGGTGTTGCATGGCAGAGTCGACCCTGACGCTGAATCGTTGGACCCCTACCCGCAAGGCTGCCGTCATCGTGGAATTACTTCGCGGTGGGGATGCCGTGGAACTGGCCCGCACACATGGGCTCAGAGCCAAGCCCAACTGTTCGCCTGGCGGGACCGGCTCCTGCAAGCCGGCCAGGCGGCATAAGTCTCGTTGACTTTCAGGGGGGCGCTACAGATCAATGAACCCATCCATCTGCTTAGGCGGCGGGTCATGCGTGACGTTTCCCTCGTCAGTTCCAAGAGTTTGGACAAGGCCTCATTGACCGCTCGCGATGTTGGAAATGCCTTGGCGATCGATGGTTCAAACGGCGCGACAGTTAGCCGTGCCTCATGCGGCCTGGTGTTTGGCGATCAGCTCTCGAACCTGAGGGACAAGCTCGGTGGGGATTTCCATGATGGTTTGACCAGCCGCCTCAAACGCAGCCTCGTCCTCTGCTACGGCCTCTTCTTCCGTTTGCGATTCGTAGTAGGCAAGGACCCGTCTGATGCGCTCTTTGTCCCATCCAGGGGGGAATTTACTCTGCTTCATTTGCCTTGCCTCCGGCGACGGCGCCTATAAGCTGTGAGTGGCTTGCCGTAAAACTCAAACGCCGTAATCACGAACGCACTGTTTGGTTCGGGATCTGGCACATAGATTACCCGCAAATACCGTCCACCCGAAGTGCGGCCAAGTGCGACACGCGATCCTTCGCGTCCAGGCCGATCTTCTCCAGCCCGTTGGAGCACCTGCTCTACTTCCACTTCCGAGACGTCATGGCTATAAATATGAGGCAACTCTGTTTCGGGATCAATATAATATCGTATCCTCACGGAGTCTTTGCCTTTTCATCAATGATGACGTTCAGGCTGAGCAGTCGGAGGGTTCTTCTCGCTCGAGCCTGTTGTTGAACACCTGATCGAAACGACCGTGCCGGTTATTTCAATCCTTATGAGTTAGGGCAAGGGTTGCTTATTCTTCTCAGGAACATGTATCCCAAAGAAGACCAGAGGATCACCGATGAACCCTCGGCAACGAGCATACATCCGCAATGCTACATGATCGGGAGTTTTGATTTCCAGGTTCCAGACAGTCCCGTGAATCGTGTTCTTCGGTATATGTGGCAGAGCCTCATGTGTACGGCGCACAAGGTCGGAGTAGCGGATGCCATGAGGTTCGGGTTCGAGTAATTCCACGACCTTCTCCAGGATCTGATCCTTACTCGTCGTTGCCATCAGCTTCAGACTCCTCCAACATACCGAACTGTGAGTAGATTGGCCAGGCTCTCTCGCATATGCAAGAGGGTAATGTGTGCGCCGATTCTCCTGCCTTTCCAATAACTTGTCAAGGTTCGTCGTGATCTGCCGAGAATCGATGGACGATGGCTAACGTAATCGCATCGTGGTTAAGCTGAAGGCGGCCCACGCAGACCAACGGGGCAGGAGTGACGAGCATCTGACTCTTGGCGTCACGCCCCGCATGGCCGGTGAAGACAAGCGTCCATCTTACCAATCAAGCTCCTCGTGACACTGTTCGACAGGCGCTGTCAAGCTCTTGCGAATCGAGGCACGCATTCCCGGGATGGAATTCAGGTACAGCCTCTCCTGAATAGCACGTCAGTCGGCTTCCGACACAAGCACTGCGGAATGGCGCTTGCCGGCGATCCGGATGGGTTCATGGGAATCGGCGACATTGTCCAGGAGTGCGTACAGTCTTTTCCGAGCCTCAGTGGCTGTGATGCTGGTCGTGTCATTCCCTCCCATTGCCTTCGATATCGTACGTCATACCGTATGATATAGTCATCCGATGATCAAGCGGTATTCGGCGCTTGCCCGCGCTCAGTTTGTGGGTACACGTATGCTAACTCCACTGGCGAGCCGGCCTTGGACGTTGACAAGCCTGGGGTGGTGTTCTACAGTGGTCGAGGTGGACGGAGGGTCCACTGTTCTTTTTTGTCTGCTGACGCAATCGAAGGAGCGAGGGTTGCCTGTTCACTTCTGTATTCGGGTTCAGCGCGCAGCGTTGGTGGCGCTCGTGGCTGTCGGGTGCCTCACCGTCCGGACCGATGCCTGGGCACAAAAAAATCAAGCGGAGGGTCCTGGACTCAGCCCGGAGGAGCAGATCGTCATATCAGTTTATAAACATGCCAGCCCAGGTGTCGTGCATATTACCAGCACCGCTCTGGCCTATGATGTATTCTTCAATCCGGTACCCCAGAAAGGGGCCGGATCAGGTTTCGTGGTGGATGACCGAGGGTATATCTTAACCAATAATCATGTGGTGGAAGAGGCTGACAGCCTGGAGGTCACGCTGCCTGACAAAAGCAAGGTTCCGGCAAAGTTGATCGGCCGGGATCCCAGTAACGATCTGGCGGTAGTCAAGATCTCTGTGTCAAAGGACAAACTGTTTCCTTTGAAGATGGGCAACAGCGACGCCCTGCAGGTCGGACAAATGGCCATCGCCATCGGCAATCCGTTCGGTCTGGATCGAACGGTCACCCGCGGCGTCGTCAGCTCGACTGGCCGAACGTTGCGCTCAGAGAGCGGACGCCAGATTCGAGGCGTGATCCAGACCGACGCGCCGATCAACCCCGGCAATTCGGGCGGCCCGTTGCTGAACTCCCGGGGCGAAGTGATCGGAATCAACAGCGCCATCTACACACCGAGCGGCGGGTCGGTCGGGATCGGTTTTGCTGTCCCTGTGAATACGGCGAAACGGCTACTCCCCCAGTTGATCGCCAAGGGGCGGGTGAGTCATCCCTGGCTGGGCATCGCCGGCCTCGATATTACGGCGGAGGTAGCCGGCGCCCTGAAGCTTCCGGTCCGCGAAGGGATCGTGGTGATGCAGGTCGCACCTAAAGGACCGGTGGAACGCGCCGGTATCAGGGGAAGCACAAGAAAAGCGCGGGTCGGCAATACGTTGGTGGGTGTAGGAGGAGACATCATCGTTGCAGTTGATGGCCGAAAGGTGACATCGATAGACGACCTGACGGCCTTTCTGGATGCGGAGCGGAAGGTGGGAGACCAGGTGAAGATCGAACTTCTCAGGGATGGCCGGCCGCGTACCGTATCGGTTCGACTGGGAGAGCTGCCTGAGGCATGAGGCTTGTACTTTTCCTCGGTCTTTTGCTGAGTCTGATGTGGGTCTCCGATGCGGTGGCTCTTCAAAGGGGCGATGTCGTCATCGACGGTCGAGTAACGATTACCGTCGAGGTGGCACGAACGGCGCAAGAACAGGCGAGAGGGCTTGGGGGCCGGTCATCGCTTCCGAAAGACGGAGGGATGCTCTTTCCCTTTGATGCGGCGGAGCGTCGGACATTCTGGATGAAGGGCATGCTGATCCCCATCGATATCGTCTGGATCCGTGAGGGCAAGATCGTGGCAATTGACGCGAACGTTCCTCCGCCGCGTTCACATGAGAAGCCTGCCATCGTCAGTCATGTGGCCGATCTCGTGTTGGAGGTTCCTGCAGGTTTTTCCAAGGAGATGGACATTAGCGAGGGGCAAACGGTCCGTGTCAGATATGAAGGAGAGAGTCGTTAGCACGCCATGACAACAGCGATACGACAGCACATACAGCGTCAGCGAAGGCCGGGCGGGGTGATAGCCTGGATAGTTCTGTGCGTTCTCCTGGCTCAAGGCGTTGCGAACGCGCAGGTCACGGCCAGGGTGACGGAGTCGGCACTCGAGAACGGACTGAAGATCCTGCTGCTCGAAGAGCACAAGGCGCCTGTAGTCACCGTCCACATCTGGTACAGGGTTGGTGGGCGCAACGAGCAACCGGGAACGACTGGCCTGTCTCATCTGTTGGAGCATATGATGTTCAAGGGAACCTCGAAAGTCGGGCCGGGACAGTTTTCGCGAACCATCAGAAAGAACGGCGGTCGCGACAACGCCTTCACCAGCGAGGATTACACCGGTTACTTCGAGACGTTCGCCTCTAATCAGGTCGAACTGGCCCTGAAACTCGAAGCCGATCGGATGCGGGGTCTGCTGCTCGATTCGAAAGAGATAGAGGCGGAGAAGAAGGTGGTCATGGAGGAGCGTCGTCTGCGGACAGAAGACGATCCTGTTTCCGCCCTGAGGGAGGCGATGGGGGCGGCCGCATTTCAGGCGCACCCGTACCGGCAGCCTATTATTGGCTGGATGACCGATATCGAGAGGCTCACCCGGGAGGATCTGGTACGCTACTACAACACCTACTACGTGCCGAATAATGCCGTGCTGATCGTGGTCGGCGATTTCAAAAGCGACGAACTGCTCCCGAAGATTCGACACCACTTCGGCCCGATTCCGCGAGCTGCTGACCCGCCAGCCGTCCGCTCCGTCGAGCCGGAGCAGCGGGGAGAGCGACGGGTCCTCCTGAAAAAGGAAGCGGAACTGCCGTTTGTATTTATGGGGTACCATGTCCCGAACCTGAAACATCCCGACAACTTTGCGCTCGAGGTGCTGGCCTATATCCTGTCCGGAGGCAAGAGCGCGCGGATATACAAGAGCCTGGTCTACGAGCAACAGCTTGCCCTGTTTGCCGGCGGCGGGTACGACCGGGAGAGCGTCGACCCGAACCTCTTCCCTCTGTACGCCAGCGTGATGCCCGGCAAAACGGCCGAAGAGATCGAACGGGCTTTGACGGCAGAGATTGAGCAGGTGAAGAGTGAGCTTGTCTCTGATCGGGAACTGCAAAAGGCAAAGAATCAGATTGAAGCCGACTTCCTGTTCGGGCAGGATTCGGTATTTAATCTGGCCAGAGTGCTGGCTGAGTATGAGATCGTAGCCAATTGGCGCGCGTGGGACGGTTACCTCCCCGGTATCCGCGCCGTGACGGCAGCAGATCTGCAACGGGTTGCGAAAGCCTATCTGACGCCGGACAACCGAACCGTTGCGGTGCTGATCCCGACGAAGAGCAAACCATAGTGCGCGGTGCGAAGCGTTAAGTGCAGGGTTTAGAGGTTGGGGTTTATATACGCCACACCCCATTCCATCTCTTACCCTGTACCCTAAACCCTATACCCTGGTTTTGAGGTGCGAAGGATAATGACCAGCGCAAAACGCGGATACCGGTTGGGTTTGTCGTTCAGCCTCCTGCTGCTCCTGTTGCTGCCGGTCGTCGTGACTGCGGCCCCGTTAGCCGAACGGCAGGTACTGGAAAACGGGCTCACGCTGCTGGTCAGGAGCAGTCGGGCGCTACCGATTGTGACCATCAAAGTGACGATGCAGGCTGGCTCCCTCTGGGAGCCGGAGACGCGCGCAGGGCTGGCTAATCTGACGGCCCTGCTGTTGACGAGGGGTACCACAACCCGGACAGCCGTCCAGATCGACGAGTCGGTCGACTTTATCGGCGCCTCCCTCTCATCATCTGCGGGTCGGGACTTCAGCGAGGTGAATCTGACGCTGTTGAAGAAGGATATACCGCAAGGGCTGGCGTTGCTGGCGGACGTGCTGCTTCAGCCGGCCTTTGAGCAAGGGGAGATCGCCAGAAAGGTACAGGAGATCAGGGCGGCGTTACGGAAGCGGCAGGAGGATCCGGGTGAGGTAGCGGAAGAGCTGTTCGACGAACTGGTCTTTGGAAATCATCCATATGGACGCCCGCTGGAGGGAAACGATGCATCCCTCGCCGCGATCACCAGGGATGAGATTGTGCGGTTCTATCGCGACCACTACACTCCGGAACGAACCTTCATCACCGTCGTGGGCGACGTCGACCGAAGCGAGATCACCGGTCAGATCAGAGCGCTGCTTGGCTCATGGCCGAAAGGTAAGGGAGGAGTCAAGCGGGCGACGGAGCCAAGACCGCTTCAGGAGAAGATTGTTGTCAAAAAGGTAGATCGGGGTGTCACGCAGGCGAATATCATCCTCGGTCATCAGGGAATCCGGCGCGATCACCCGGATTTCTATGCCTTGACGGTTATGAATTATATCCTGGGCGGAGGCGGTTTTTCGTCTCGCATGGTGGAGCGAATACGTGAGCGCAATGGCTGGGCCTATGATGTCAGCTCCCAATTCTCCCCCGGCCTGGAGCCGGGATCGTTCCAGGTGGTGCTGCAAACGAAGAATGAGACCGCCGGCCAGGCGGTACAGGAGGTAGTGCGGGAGCTTCGACGAATCCGGGAGCAAGGGGTGACCGATCAGGAACTGGCCGATGCAAAGGCCCACCTCACCGGAAGCTTTCCCCTTCGGCTTGATACCAACGCAAAGCTTGCCGGATTGATTTCAGCGGTCGAGTATTATAAACTCGGATTGGATTACGCGGACCGCTATCGGACACTGATCGAAGGCGTCAGTAAAGAGGATATCCTGCGAGTCGCACGCGCCCATCTCAGGCCGGAGGGTTACGTTCTGGTTGTCGTAGCCGACCAGGCGAAGGCAGCGATCTCCGAGTAATGGAGGGCTAAGACGAGAGGCTGCTGATGTTGGAGACTGGCGAGGCATTGACCATCTGGATGGCTCTGGGGGCCGGGATCCTTTCATTCCTGTCACCCTGCGTGCTTCCGATCTTTCCTTCCTACCTCTCCTTTGTGACCGGCCTCTCATTCGGTGAACTGTCGGGCTCGGTGAACAATGTCAAAACACGCCGGGCGATTATCCTGAACGCCCTGTGTTTCATCTTCGGCTTCTCCGTCGTCTTCATGTCGTTGGGCGCCTCCTTCAGCTTGCTGGGCCGGCTCCTGTTTGACTATCAACAGATTCTCAGGAAGGTCGGGGGTGTGCTGGTGATTCTGTTCGGCCTGTACATAGCCGGCTTCCTCAAGCTCCCCTTTCTTGCGCGAACCTTCCGAGTTGAGTTGCATGATCGGCCGGCCGGGTATCTAGGTGCATTTATCGTGGGGGTGACCTTTGCCGCCGGCTGGACCCCCTGTGTCGGCCCGATCCTGGGCTCCATCCTGCTGTACGCGAGTACGGCCAAGACTGCGTACATGGGGATCCTGATGCTTGGCGCCTACTCGCTCGGCCTCGCCATCCCGTTCTTTTTGAGCGCCCTCGCCATCAATCGCTTTCTCGACTATTTCGACCAGCTCAAACATCTAACACCGATTGTGAACGCCGTCGGCGGGATCTTCCTTGTCGTTGTCGGCAGCCTCCTGCTCACCAATTATTTCACAATCCTTTCGGCGTACGCGCTTCGTCTGACGCCGCAATGGCTGTGGCAGAGGCTCTGAACATCACAGACAGGGTATAGGGTCTAGGGTTTAGGGAATAGGGTCCAGGGGTCACACCGGACGGACCTTGTGCCTACCTTGACACATATCCCTTATCGGTGAACCAGCGAACTGCCTCCTCAAGCGCCCGCTCGATCGGTGACTGCGGCAGCCCCAGTTCTCGTACGGCCTTTGAAGCGTCGAAGAACATCCGCCGCTTGGCCATCTTCACCCCCTCTAACGGGATTCGTGGCGGCTTCTTGGTAAGACAGGACAGCCAGTGGTTAGCATAGGCCATCGGTACAATCAGTCGGTATGGCACACGAACTCTTGGCGGCGGGAGATGCGCAATCTGTCCCAGGACGGCAAAGAGCGCCTGCAGCGTCAGGTTGCTTCGGCCGAGGATGTACCGTTCTCCGACCCGGCCACGTTCGGCGGCAAGCAGGTGACCCTTGGCGACATCATTTACATCGATAAAATTCAGACCGGTATCGATATACGCCGGCATCCGACGGTTTAAAAAATCGACGATGATCTGACCCGTTGGCGTCGGTTTGATGTCGCGTGGCCCGACAGGCGTACTCGGATTGACGATCACGACCGGTAACCCGCGAAGCGCAGCCCCTCTGGCCTCTTGTTCGGCCAGGAACTTCGACCGCTTGTAGTGGCCGATCATCTGGTCAAGGCTGACCGGTGTCTCTTCATTGGCGGGGCCGCCGTCTTCCCGATAGCCCAGCGCGCCGACGGTGCTGGTGTACACAACCCGCTCAAGCCCTTCCTCCATGGCGGCTTCCAAGAGGTTTCTGGTGCCGTCTACATTGACCCGGTAAAAGACCTCCGGCGAGGGCTCCCAAAGCGAGTAATGGGCCCCGACGTGATAGAGTCGTCGACACCCCTTGCAAGCCTGTCGTAGCGATTCCTTATCAAGGAGATCACCGAACGCCAGGTCAATATCAAGGCCATCAAGATTTCGGAGGTCGCTCCCGCGCCGGGCCAACGCCCTGACCGTATGCCCTTCCGACAGCAAGAGCCGGACGACAGCGGCGCCAACGAAGCCGGTCCCGCCCGTAACAATGGTCAACATAGCTTCGATGATACGTGAGTGGTATCGTTTAGGCAACGGTCAATGCGAGAACGTGCGAGGCTGGCCCCGCCAAAGCGGGAGGTGCGGGCCATTTGGTGGGTTCCATCCCTACCCCAAACTAGACCCTATACCCTGTTTTTGAGGTACGAAGCGCGCGGCGCCAGGCTAAGAGGTGATCGATTGGGAGAGGGATTCGATTTGCCGCCGGAAGGCCTCATCGGTGGTGAGCCTCCGCTTGATCTTGTCGCAGGAGTGGATCACGGTCGTATGGTCTTTACCGCCGAACGCCTCACCGATCACCGGCAGCGACGAGGCGGTCAGCGTTCGACTGAGGTACATCGCGACCTGGCGCGGCAACACAACCCCCCAGTTTCTCTCCTTGGATTTGAGGTCCTCGACCTTGACGCGATAGAACTCGGCGACCGTCTGCTGGATGGCGGTCAGCGTAATGACCTTGGCCCGTTCGGCGTTCAGCTCCTTCAGCGTCTCCTGGGCGAGCTCCAAGGAAATCTCTCGCCCCGTCATCGAGGCGTAGGCAACAAGGCGGACCAACGAGCCCTCCAACTCCCGAATATTCGACTGCACGTTCTTGGCGATAAAGAGTGAGACATCATCAGGAAGCCGCACGCCCTCCGCCTGCGCTTTCTTCCGAATGATGGCGGCCTTGGTCTCGAGGTCTGGCGGCTGGATGTCGGCGATCAGACCCCACTCGAACCTGGAGCGTAACCGCTCCTCCAGCGTGGGGATCTCGCGCGGGAGGCTGTCGGAGGAGATCACAATCTGTTTCGAGGAATCGTACAACTCATTGAAGGTATGAAAGAACTCCTCCTGAGTCCGCTCTTTGCCCGCGATAAACTGAATGTCGTCGATGAGCAGCAGGTCCAGGCTGCGGTAGCGATTACGGAACTCGCCGGTGGAATCGAACCGAATGGCATTAATCAGGTCGTTTGTAAACTTCTCAGATGAGACATAGGAAAGCTTGAGTCTGGCGTTTCGCTTGAGAACCAGGTGGCCGATGGCGTGGAGCAGGTGGGTCTTCCCCAAGCCGACACCCCCATAGATAAAGAGCGGGTTGTACGCTTTCGAAAGCTGCTCTGCCACCGCCAGACAGCCGGCGTGGGCAAATTGGCTGGAGCTACCAACAACAAAGTTCTCAAAGGTATACTTCGGATTGAGGATTGCCGCTTCGTTCCGATATCGCTTGACCGGTCGTCTGGCGGCAGGCTCCGGCCTCACATCTGGCTCGCCCTGCCCTACCGGATCCGCAACACGTAGAATCACCTCGACGCTGGTAAACATCAGATCCGTGAATACCGATTTGAGAACGCCCAGATAATGGTCTTCGAACCACTCCTTGAAGAATTGGTTCGGAAGCCGGACCGTGACGCATGAGCCTTCCAGTGACTCCAGGGCCAGGGGGCGAAACCAATTGTCAAAACTTTGGCGTGCGACCTTACCCTGAATGGTTGCGAGGGCTTCTTTCCAGATCTCATCTGCCCTGACTGGTGAATTAGTCAGATTCACCTTCGCACCCTGACCATTGTTATCCACAGGAAGCCTCCTTGTCTAACATGTTGAATATATTGAAGAATCTCTTCACGATTCCCTGGAAATCCGTATCAGACGCGGTTTCTCTTATCCACAGATTTATCCACAGGTGTGGATAAGACGTAAATGGCTGTCCCGCCTTATAAAGGGGGCCGTTGTCCCCGATATTTGACGGGTTCATAAGAAAGGCTGACTGTGGAAAACGGTGTCCCATGCGCAATTACCGGCATTGTGTTGCTGAAGAGATGTCTCTTTTAGCCCACCCCACCCCGACTGTCAAGTCATTTCTGAGCTTGTGAAAATAATCATTTTATAGTCGACAATCTCCGTATTTAATGCAAGGCAATGATATTTATCACTACAAAGCAGTTATGAAAAACAGCCGGAAATGATGCGCGGGCGGCCTTCGTGTAGCCGCAGGCCGTATGGGCGATCGCAGCAGGTCCGGCCGCGTTGACAGAGAGAGGATGGCATGATACGTTTTCCAAGTCGAGCCTGGAATTTCACGCTCCGAGTTTCGAGGCGGAGAAATCTTTACTCCGGGTTAGAGGCTCGAAACTCGAAGCCGCTATATAACCTAAGGTGAAAAAGGTAAAAGATTGAAGAAGACCGAGACATCGATCTATGAGCAGTTTCGCCGAGCCCATCCTCGTTCGGAGTCTCTGTTCCGGCAAGCCAGGGCGGCAATTGCCGGCGGCCTGACTCACGACATCCGGCACCTCCATCCCTTCCCCATCTACGTAGATCGGGCGCACGGCTCCAGGAAGTGGGATGTCGATGGCCACGAGTTGATCGACTACTGGGTAGGGCACGGAGCGCTCATCCTTGGCCATGGGCATCCGGCTGTCCGAGGCGCCATTGCGAACCAGCTTGACCGCGGAACCCACTACGGCGCCTGTCATGAATTGGAGGTTCAGTGGGCCGAGCAAGTGCTGAAACTCAACCCCCGTGCCGAACGCGTCCGCTTCGTCGGTTCTGGGACTGAGGCGACGCTTCTGGCGATTCGGCTCGCCAGGGCTGCAACAGGCCGGGGTAAGATCGTAAAGTTCGAGGGCCACTTTCACGGATGGCACGACTATGCGGCGGTCGCGATCCGTCCGCCCTTTGACCGGCCTGTTTCCGCCGGTGTACCGCAAGGCGTCCTTGACGAGATTCTCATCTGCCCACCGAACGACTGGGATGCGTTCATCACGCTGGTTTCTGGCAGGGACGATATTGCCGGCGTCATCCTGGAGCCGGAAGGCGGGAGTTGCGGTACGATCCCCACGAATCACGACTTCCTGAGACGACTCCGAGAATTCACCCGAGCCCAAGGCATCGTACTGATCTTCGACGAGGTGATTACCGGATTCCGCCTGGCCCCTGGCGGCGCCCAGCAGCGGTA
>DATMXF010000168.1:0-6322 GCA_035561835.1 Patescibacteria group bacterium | reverse complement strand
CCGGTCCGGAGATCAAAGCGCCGAATCTGCGACGGCGATACGTAAATATCGTCCGGCCCAGGCAGGTAATTGTAGTCCGGCGCCCGAAGGAAGCCAAACCCATCGGGCAGAACCTCGAGCACGCCCTCCGCGAAGATCAGTCCGCTTTTCTCGGTTTGTGCCTCAAGGATCTTAAAGATGAGCTCTTGTTTGCGTAGACCACTGGCGCCCACCACGTTCAGGGTCCTGGCAATGGCGCTCAACTCAGAGATGGTCTTCTCTTTCAGCTCCACGATATTCATTGAACCACCCCTGGGAAGCGCCGCGGGAACCTCCTTCACTTCTGATACGCTGGACCGTCTGGTCGATTCAGACACTGATGGGGCCATCTACGCAAACTCCTCTTCCTTAAGTACAACTGTTGACGATGAATCTACTTCGCGACCATAACCTGGTACCCGCCTATCCCTGTGACCAGCCTGTAAAGTGACGCACGCGAACATCGGAAGCCGGTCACCATGAATAAGGTCCCTGCCGGACGCATGGGAAACAACGGTCTGAATTGGAAAGCCGGATGAGTTAGATCTTGGGCAGCGTCGGTCTCTCACTTCCGATTATCGTAATTCGGAGCCGACCGACAAACGACACTCTGGAGAAGTCACACCCTCAGCGAGAATTACAAGCTCAATTTAGTGGAGTCGATACCCTTTGTCAAGCCTTTTTTGACCGGTGATCAGTGAGCCACCAGCACGGCAGAGATATCCCGCCTCCTCTGTTCCATAGGATGCTCAGTCAGGCCGGTCTCACATACGCGGAATTCGTCAGAGTCTCAAAGTCGTAAGATGACTTTCTCTTGCCCACTCTACGACGAAACCGTGGCGCACAACTGTTCCCATACCACCTTGACCTGGCGCTCAGTCTCGTCAAGCGGTCCGTCATTCTCGATGACATAATGGGCGTAACGACGCTTCTCGTGCTGTGGCATCTGCGACCGGATCCGCTGCATCGCGTCATCACGGTTGAGGCCCCTTAACATCACCAGTCGGTCGAGCTGAACCACTTCGCTCGCCTCAACCAGGATCACCGCATCACAGCGAGCGTGCCAACCGCTCTCAATCAGTAGCGCGGCATCGACAAGACAGGCGGCCGCCCCAGAGACCTCGGCCTGCCGGATACGCCGTTCACACTCCTCGATAATGGCCGGATGAAGCAGCGCCTCCAATCGTCTGCGGGCCTCGGGATCGGCGAACACTATAGCACCCAGCCTCCGACGGTCAATTCGACCATCCGCACCGACGACCTCGCGACCGAACGTTGAGGCGACCGCTTCGAAAAGAGGTTGGCCAGGCTCCACCAACTCACGCGCGACCTGATCCGCGTCGATGACTGTGGCACCTAAGCGCTGAAACATTGCGGTGATCGTACTCTTGCCCGAACAGATACCCCCGGTCAGGCCCACAACCACCATTCGTCGGGCGTCCGGCTTGCTCAGAAAATCGCCCACGGCTGAAACTCCCCGTCCCCCCCTTTGCCAAAGGGGGGAATTTTCATGATGCATGGGTGGCCTTGGGGCCATGACGAATTACTAGGCATGGGCCTCAGCCCAGCTCGTTCCGACCCCGATGTCCACCTTCAGAGGAACGCACAGAGCAGCCGCCCGCTCCATCTCTTCGGTGGCCATCCGCTTGGCGACGTCTAATTCGACTTCCGGCACCTCGAACAGCAGCTCATCATGGATCTGAAGAATCATCCTGGTCCCCAACCGTTCCGACCTCAGACGCCTGAAGATGGCGACCATCGCAACCTTGATCAGGTCTGCCGCCGATCCCTGAATCGGCGTATTCACCGCCAACCGCTCCCCGAGCTGCCGAACCGCCTGGTCGGAGCTTTTCAGTTCCGGGATCGCCCGGCGACGGCCCCAGAGTGTGCTCACGAAACCGAGTTCCCTGGCCTCGCAGATCGTCCGGTCGATGAATGCCTTGACCCCGTGATAGATCTGAAAATAGCGATCGATGTACAGGGCGGCCTCCTCCTGCGATATCTCAAGTTCCGAAGCCAGGCCAAAAGGACTCATCCCGTAGACGATACCGAAGTTGATCACCTTGGCCCGTCGCCGCATCTCTACCGTCACCGCCTCCGGCTGTACCCCGAAGACCTCGGCCGCAGTGCTGCGGTGCACATCACCCCCGGTTATGAAGGCCGCAATCAACGCCTGATCCTGAGAGAGGTGCGCCAGAATCCGCAACTCGATCTGGGAATAATCGGCTGACAGGAGCTGATAACCCTTCGAGGCGATGAACGCCTGTCGAATCCGCCGCCCAACCTCGGTGCGAACGGGGATATTCTGGAGGTTCGGCTCACTGGAACTCAAGCGTCCCGTGGCAGTCACCGTCTGATTGAACGATGTATGGATTCGACCGCTCGTACGCTCGGCAAGCCGAAGAAGCACGTCCACATAGGTCGATTTGAGTTTCGCGAGACTCCGATAATTCAGGACCTCCGCGGGGAGTTCATGCGTCACGGCCAACCGCTGAAGTACCTCCACATTGGTGGAATAGCCGGTCTTGGTCCGCTTCAGCGGCGTAAGCTTCAATCGCTGAAACAATACCTCCGCCAACTGTTTCGGGGAATTAATGTTGAAGCGCTCGCCCGCCAGGGCGAAGATCCGCGACTCAAGCCGACTGAGCTGGCTCTCCAGCTCTTTGCCCAGCTCGCTGAGCTGGTCGGTATCAACACTGAACCCGACCTCCTCCATCGAGGCCAAGACCTCGATCAGCGGCATCTCGATTGTAGTAAATAGCGGGAGTAACCCCGACTGCTCAAGCCTCGACAGCAACGCCTCTTTGAGTTGCCATACAAGGTGCGCCTCTTCGGCTGCTCGCCTCATGGCCGTCTCTCGTCCATCATTTCCACCCTTAGCTCCCGGCCCCTGCTCGCACCTCACACCCAATAGCTCAAACACCAAAGCCGCGAGAGAGTGATCCGATCGGTTAGGGTTCAGGAGGTAGGAAGCCACCATGGTGTCGAAGGAGAGCCCTCCCAAGATAACGCCCTTCTTCCCGAGGGTGCCAATGGTCCGCTTGAGGTCGTGGCCGATCTTCGCGGGCTGCTCGCCCGATAAGACAGGCTGCAGGCGCTCAAGATACGGGCCGGCCAAGAGGGCGGATGAGAAACAGAAAGCAACATCAGGCTCTTGACAGAAGGCAAGACTATGAAGTTCTCCACCATCCGACCCGTCGCCACTATACGCGACGGCAACGGCTACACTGTCTGAGGTCAGGAGCTTCCCGATAGCCTCTTCAACCTCTTCCTCCCGATCAATGACGATCATGCGGAGCGAGTTGTGCGACGCGACAGGGGTAAATGCCCGCTGAAGCGCTGTGAATCCCAACTCACGAAAGAGGGCCTGCAGGGCGGCGTTATCAGGCTCACGCAGCACAACCTGTCCCAGATCCACACTCACCTGAAGATCTGTCCTGATGCGGGCCAGTTCCCGGCTAAGGCGGGCCTGCTCGACCCCACTTCTCACAATCTCGCGGACCTTCGCGGACTTGATCTCATGCAGGCGAGCGACCGTCTCCTCGATGCTCCCGAACTGCTGGATAAGGCTCCTGGCAGTCTTCTCTCCGATTCCGCGCACACCGGGGATATTATCGATCGGATCGCCCATCAGCCCCATCACCTCCACAACCTGACTGGGAGGCACACCGAAGCGCTTCACAACCTCTGATTCGCCATAGACCGTTTCCTTCATCGAATCATAGACTCGGATCTCGGGTACGACCAGTTGGAGCATATCCTTATCGCCCGTCGCAATGGTCACGTGAAAACCCTGTGCTGCTGCCTGCCTGGCCAGCGAGCCGATCAGATCGTCCGCCTCTTGCCCCTGTTGCATCAGCAGCGGGATTCGCATCGCCTCCACCACCCGGTGGATATAAGGAAGTTGACGGCTCAGGTCGTCCGGCATCTGCCCGCGATTCGCCTTGTAGTCGGCGTATCGTGCGTGTCGCTCGGTCGGTCCTGCGGAATCGAAGACCACAACCATGGCCTCCGGACGCTCGTCTCGGATAATCTTCAGAAGCATGTTAGTGAAACCGTAGACGGCGCCCGTTGGAACCCCCTCGCTGGTGCTGAAGGGTGGAAGCGCATGGTAGGCTCGAAAAAGGTAGGAACTGCCGTCGATGAGATAGAGCGATCTGCCTGCCATGGGTTAGCGTCCTCGGAGAATAGCGACCAACGGTCAGTGCTAAAAGCGGGTGTTTAGACTGAAGGCTGAAGAGTCCTCAAAACCCTTCAGTCTATCTACCTTCAGCCTCTTCCGCCTGTGGCAGGGCAGATCAGCCGAAAAGACTCTTGACCTTGTCAAAGAAGCTCTGAACCAGCGGACTTCCGTCACCATTTTCCAGGGCAGCGTACGCTTCAAGCAGTTCGCGCTGCTTCGCAGTCAGTCGCTTAGGCACCTCGACCACGACCCTGACCACCAGGTCTCCTTGATCATGGCCACGTAAGTGCGGCACACCTTTACCGCGAATACGGTACTCAGCGCCGGGTTGAGTCCCTGCGGAAATCTTGAGCTTCGTCATCCCGAAAAAGGTCGGGATGTCCAACTCGGCCCCCAAGGCCGCCTGAACAAATGTAACGGGGACCTCACAGTACAGGTCGTCGCCGTGCCGTGCGAAGAGCGGGTGCTCCTTCACAGTGATAACGACGTACAGATCGCCACGATCCCCCCAATGGGGACCGGCCTCGCCTTCCCCTGCCAGCTTCAAACGTATCCCTGTTTCCACACCGGCAGGAATCTTCACCGTGAGGGACCGATCAGACCGGGATCGCCCCGTGCCGCGGCAGTCATGGCATCGATGTTCGATCACGCGCCCCTCACCTCGGCAGGCCGAGCAGGTCTGGCTGATCGTCAGAAAGCCTTGCGAGTACCTGACTTGGCCGCTACCGCGGCAGGAACGACAGGCGGTTGGAGATGTCCCCGGCTTCGCGCCGCTCCCCTTGCAGGCGCCGCAAGGCTCCAGCCGGGGGATGATAATCTCTTTCTCTACCCCGAGGATCGCTTCCTCAAGGCTGATCTCAAGGTTGTAGCGTAAATCTGCGCCCCGCGAGGCGGATCGTCGAGCAGACCCTCCGAAGAACCCCTCGAAAAGATCCTCAAAGACCGACCCGAAGCCGGCCTCGCCGAATCCCCCGAATCCCGCCCGTTCCCCGGTCGTCCCGAACCGGTCATAGGCCGCTCGCTTCTCGGGATTATTCAGGATCTCATACGCCTCGGTCGCTTCTTTAAACTGCTCCTCCGACGTCTTATTGCCCGCGTTCTTGTCCGGGTGATACTTATGGGCCAGCCGACGATAGGCTCGCTTGATCTCATCGGGAGCCGCGTCCCGATCCACCCCAAGCACCTCGTAGTAGTCGCGCTTGCTCATGGCTCGCAAGTTTCGGGTTTCGAGTCTCGGGTTTCGGGTTCATCCTCATCTACACTCGACACTCGAAACTCAGAACTCGAAACTCTCGCCTTCGACACCTTCACCATCGCCGGCCGCAGCAAACGTCCCTCCAGAAGGTACCCTTTTCGAACCTCCTCAACTGCAATGTTGTCCCGGCCATCGGTTGTCTCTACCTGAGCCACAGCCTGATGGACATTCGGATCGAATTCATGCCCCAACGCCTCAATAGGCTTCACCCCTACCTTTTCCAGGGTCGTCTGAAACAGTCGCAGAATGATATCAACGCCCTCCGTAAGACCCTGGACGTCTCCTCCGATACGGACCGTCGCGACCGCGTGCTCCAGACTGTCCACGACGGGCAACAGCTCCAGAATCAGTCCTTCGTTCGCAAATCTCACGAACTCGCTTCGCTCGCGGGATGCTCGCTTCTTGTAGTTCTCAAACTCCGCGTGGAGGCGAAGCAGCCGGTCGTTAAGGGACTCTATCTCAGTCGTTCGCTCCTTGAGGTCGGCCTGTAGCCTGCCGATCATCGACTCCAACTCAGTCGTAGGAGCAACAGGACCCTCTTGCACGTTGTCGCTTGTCGATGCTTTGGTCTCTTCGCTTTCTTGATTCATCATCCGATCGACTCCCATCTGTGTATCGGCAGGCTCGACAACTCGGTTGGTCGAGCTTCGCCGCGCATCATCGCTCCCAACCGCGGCCTCTACACATCAGCCTCTGTCAGCAGCTTACTGACGAGCCTGGCCGTGCAATCGACCAGGGCCACCATGCGGTCGTAGGCGATCCGTTTCGGGCCCACGATTCCGAGCACGCCGACGACATGATCTCCACTCTTATACGGCGCGGCAATCAGACTAAGCTCGCGCATCTCTCTGATCTCACTCTCGCGG
>DATMXF010000167.1:0-16778 GCA_035561835.1 Patescibacteria group bacterium | reverse complement strand
GCCCTAATACCGCATCAACTCCGGGAAACTTGACAAAAGGCAGGACTGCCTCTTTGACCGCTACATGGCGAAGCCTCGGCTCTTCGGTAAAGCCCAACTCCTTGAGGCTCATCCCGGCCATGACCTTCGCCGCCAGCTTAGCCAAGGGGACACCGACCGCCTTGCTGACGAATGGGACGGTGCGCGAGGCGCGGGGATTCACCTCCAGGACGTAGACGATACCGTCTTTGATGGCGAACTGGATATTGATCAGACCGATGACCCCAAGCTCCAGCGCCATAGCCTTGGTCTGCGCCCGAATCTGATCGAGCAACGGCTGGGACACCGACCGGGGCGGCAAGGAGCAGGCCGAGTCGCCCGAGTGGACTCCTGCCGCCTCGATATGCTCCATGATTCCCCCGATCACGACCTCCCGGCCATCGCACAGGGCATCCACATCCATCTCGATGGCATCCTCCAGGAACTTATCCACCAGTACGGGATGGTCCAACGAGGTCTGGACGGCTCGAGCCATGTACTCCTGGAGACTCGACTCGTTATACACGATCTCCATTGCCCGACCACCAAGGACATATGACGGTCGCACCAGGACCGGGTAGTCGATCTGTCGTGCGATCCGAAGCGCCTCACTCACTGAGACGGCGGTTCCATTCGGCGGCTGATTCAGACCAAGGCGCTGCAGCATCTGCTTGAACCGTTCACGGTCCTCAGCCCGGTCGATGGCGTCGGGTGGGGTTCCCAGGATCTTGACGCCGGCCCGCTCAAGCGGGATGGCCAGTTTCAGCGGCGTTTGTCCGCCGAATTGGACGATGACTCCATCCGGCCGCTCCCGCTCTGCGATGTTCAGGACATCTTCCAGGCAGAGCGGTTCGAAGTACAGGCGATCGGAGGTGTCGTAATCCGTCGAGACCGTCTCGGGATTACAGTTGACCATAATCGTCTCACAGCCGATCTCCTTCAGGGCCAAGGCCGCGTGAACGCAGCAGTAGTCGAATTCGATCCCTTGGCCGATCCGATTCGGGCCGGAACCCAGGATCATAATCTTTTTGCGATTGGTCGGGTTGGCCTCACACTCCTGCTCGTACGTCGAATACAGGTACGGCGTATGGGCCGCGAACTCGGCGCCGCAGGTATCCACCATCTTGAAGGTGGCCTCAATCCCCATCCGTTTCCTGGCATCCCGGATGGCAGATTCCTCAGAGCCGACAAGCTCAGACAGCCGGCGGTCGGAAAAACCCATGGCCTTGGCCTTCTGTATGACAGGCGCCGTCAGAAGACGAAGCAACGGCGAACCGTCCCGGCGTCCGTCGAGACCGATTAATCGATTCTCAAACTCTACGATCTCCTTGATATTCTCAATGAACCAGGGATCGATGGCTGTGAGCGTATGGATCTCCTGCACCGTCATCCCCATTCGAAGCGCATCGGCAAGGTAAAAGATCCGCTCCCAATTCGCAACACGAAGGCGGTCTCGGACCCGCATCCGATCTGTCTCGCTGACCTCGGAACTTCGCACCCCGCACCCCGCACCCCGTCGTTCCAGATCTCTGAAGATCCGGCTCTCCAGTCCGTATGCCTCGATCTCGAGGGAGCGGATCACTTTCTGTAATGCCTCTTTGAAGGTCCGACCGATCGCCATTGCCTCCCCAACCGATTTCATCTGCGTCGTCAGTGTCTCATCGGCGCCCGCAAACTTTTCGAACGAGAATCGCGGGAACTTGACCACACAGTAATCAATGGTCGGTTCAAAGCAGGCTGTCGTCTCCTTCGTGATATCGTTACTGATCTCGTCCAGCGTGTAGCCCACCGCCAACTTGGCGGCGATCTTTGCGATGGGAAACCCGGTGGCTTTGCTGGCCAAGGCCGAGGATCGTGAGACCCTCGGATTCATCTCAATCGCCAACATCTGTCCGTTCTGGGGGTTGACGGCAAACTGGATGTTGCTGCCGCCGGTCTCGACGCCGATCTCGCGGATGATGGCGATGGCGGCATCCCGCATGAGTTGGTATTCTTTGTCCGACAGAGTCTGAGCTGGAGCCACGGTGATCGAGTCGCCGGTATGGACCCCCATCGGGTCAAAATTCTCGATGGAACAGATGATGACCACATTGTCCTTCAGGTCGCGCATGACCTCCAGTTCGAACTCCTTCCAACCGATCACGGAGGCCTCCACCAGGATCTGGTGGACGGGGCTCACGTTGAGAGCCCACTGGACCTGCTCGTCGAATTCGTCCCGGTTGTAGGCGATACTGGCGCCGGTGCCGCCAAGCGTGAACGAAGGACGGATAATGGCCGGGTAGCCGATCCGCTCGACGATGGCACGAGCCTGCTCGAAGGAGTCGGCATAGCCGCTCTCAGGCACCTCGACCCCGACCTTTTGCATCGCCTGCTTGAAGAGGTCGCGGTCTTCGGCCTTCTTGATGGCATGGAGCTTCGCTCCGATCATCTCGACCCCGTATCGATCCAGGATCCCTTCCTCGGCCAGCGCAACGGCCAGATTAAGGCCGGTCTGTCCCCCGAGGGTGGGGAGCAGCGCATCGGGCTTCTCTCGAGCGATGATCTGCTCGACAACAGGCACGGTCAGTGGCTCCAGGTAGGTGCGGTCGGCGATCTCCGGATCGGTCATGATCGTGGCCGGATTCGAATTGACCAGAATTACCCGGTACCCTTCCTCCCGCAGCGCCTTACAGGCCTGGGTCCCTGAGTAATCGAACTCGCACGCCTGCCCGATGACGATCGGGCCAGACCCGATGATCAGGATTTTCTCGATGTCGGTTCGCTTAGGCACCTACTTCACCTTCACGCCGTAGGCGAGACCATCGCCTACGGGGAGGATCTGAGCGAGAAACTGGGGATGACGGACGAAGTAGTCGTTAAAGCCGCGCAGCGCCTCCGTTGACTGCCGATACTGCTCGCCGAACAGCCGACCGCTCGCCACCTGCCCTCTCCAGAGGACATTATCGCATACGACAACCCCGCCGGTCCGCATCAGCGGTAAGGCCAGATCCAGGTAGTCTCGATACTCCGCCTTCACCGCATCAAGGTAGACTAGGTCAAACGGCCCTTCAAGTGTCGGGATGACCGTCAAAGCCGGACCCTTATGAAACTCGACCTGATCCTCCAGCCCGGCACGCTTCACATACGCTTTTGCCTTCCCGATCATCTCGATGCTGATGTCGATGGTTACCACCCTGTCTTGAGGCGACATGGCCCGGGCCATAAAGATGTCGGCGTATCCGATAGCAGTCCCGACCTCCAGCACCCGCTGTGCCCGGAGTGCTCGGACCGTAATCTCAAGAAACGTCGCAACCTCCGGATCGGCAATGGGGATGCCATGCTCATCGGCAAAGCGCTCCATCTCCCGTAACAGCAGGTCCCTCTCAGGCAGCAGCCGCTCCAGGTAGTCCTCTTGTTCCTGATGAATGATCAGTCCAACCTGCGCCTTCATCGGCTTGCGCCCGCCTTTGCCATCAACTCCACGAAGCGTTGAAAAAGATAGCTCGCGTCATGGGGACCAGGGGAGGCTTCCGGATGGTATTGTACCGAGAAGATGGGCAGGCGACGATGGCGCATCCCCTCAACGGTGTGATCGTTGAGGTTGATGTGGGTCAGTTCGATCTCTGGGTCCGGGATCGAGGCGATGTCTACGGCAAAGCCGTGGTTCTGGGTAGTGATCTCCACCTTTCCGGTCGTCAGATCTTTGACGGGTTGGTTGCCGCCGTGATGACCGAACTTCAGTTTGTAGGTCCGCCCTCCGAAGGCGAGACCCAGGATCTGATGGCCCAGGCAGATGCCGAAGATCGGAATTTTGTCGATCAGCTTCCGAACATTATCGATCAAATACGGCACACCCTCCGGGTCACCGGGACCATTACTCAGAAAGACCCCATCCGGGGCCAGACTCAGGACCGTAGACGCTGGGGTGTCCGGCGGGACTACCGTGACGTCGCACCCTGCCTCTATCAGCTTCCGCAGAATATTCTGCTTGATCCCGCAATCGTAGGCCACTACGTGATAGGGTGTAGGGGTTAGGGTAGAGGGTTTAGGGAAGAGATTGAGTTGTAGCCTCTGCTCTACACCCTGAACCCTAGACCCTGGCACCTGTTCTTCATACCCCTTTCCCAATTGCCACGGCCCTTCGTGCCAGGTGTAAGGCGACGTACAGGCCACTTCCTTCACCAAGTCACACCCGATCAGACCAGGCGAGGCTTTGGCTTTGGCAATCAGGCTGTCGGGATCGAGATCTCGCGTAGAAATGACTCCCTCCATCGCCCCGTAGTCCCGGAGATGCCTGGTCAAGGCGCGGGTATCGATCCCCTGAATTCCCACGATATCCTGCTCTTTGAGGTAACTGTCGAGGGTCCGAGTGCTCCGCCAATTACTTGGGTGAGCGCATGCCTCCTTCACAATAAACCCTTCTACCGCGAGGACGCTCGACTCGACATCTTCCGGATTGATCCCGTAGTTGCCGATCAGCGGATAGGTCATGACGACCATCTGACCCTTGTACGAGGGATCGGTCAGGACCTCCTGGTAGCCGGTCATGCTGGTGTTGAAGACCACCTCGCCGACGGTTTCCCCCTCTGCGCCAAAAGACAACCCCTCGAAGACGGTACCGTCAGCCAACGCTAACAACGCCTGCTTCACGCTAGTTCCTCGCACCTTAAGAACAGGGTATAGGGTTTAGGGTATAGGGTAAGGGATGAACCATATGCTTCGCACCGCGCACCTCGTACGCTCATCACGCCTCCCACACTACCTGCCCGCTGACCAGCGTGGTCACTGTCGCGCCTGTTAGCCGCCATCCGGCGAACGGCGTATTTCGACTCTTGGAGGCAAAGGTTGCAGGATCCACCGTCCAGTCACGGTGTGGATCAAAGATCGTCAGATCGGCGTCTGCGCCCTCGGCGATTTTACCCTTTTGAAGTTTCAGGATGCGCGCCGGCTCACTGGTGAGTTTCGCTATTGCCTGCGGCAGGCTCAACACGCCTGGGACCACCAGCGTCGTGAGCGTCACGGCGAGCGCTGTCTCCAGGCCGACCACACCATAGGGGGCCAGATCGAACTCTCGTTCCTTCTCCTGGACTGTGTGGGGGGCATGATCCGTTGCAATCACGTCGATCGTGCCGTCCCGCAAGCCCTCTAATAGTGCCTGCCGGTCATCCTCTGACCGAAGCGGCGGGTTCATCTTGGCGTTGGTCTGAAAGCCGCGGACCGCCTCTTCTGTGAGCGCGACGTGATGCGGGGTCACCTCGCAGCTTACCCGGACCCCGCGGGCCTTCGCGTCGCGAATCACACGCACCGATTCAGCCGCGCTCACGTGGGCGATGTGAAGTCTCGCGCCGGTCAGCTCAGCCAGCAACAGATCGCGTGCCACCATCACCGCCTCCGATGCTGACGGGATGCCGCGCAGCCCAAGTTCGGTCGAGACCAGCCCTTCGTGGACGACCCCCCGGCCGCTCAGATGCAGATCCTCACTGTGCTGGATGACCGGCAGGTCGAACATCGCCGCATACTCTAGCGCCCGCCGCATCAGTTCAGCGTTCATGACCGGGCGACCGTCGTCAGAGATAGCCACGCAGCCGGCTTCGAACAGCTCCCCGATCTCGGCCAGCTCTTCCCCTTTCAGCCCTTTCGTGATGGCGCCGACGGGGTAGACCTGTACGGCCCCCTCGCGCTTGGCCGTATCCAGAATAAACTCGGTCACTGAGCGCGTATCGTTGACCGGGTCGGTATTCGGCATGCAGCAGATCGTCGTAAAGCCGCCTCGCGCCGCCGCCATCGTTCCGCTTGCGATGGTCTCTTTATCCTCGCGTCCCGGTTGGCGCAGGTGGACATGCATATCGATCAGGCCCGGACAGACCACCAGTCCCGTCGCATCCATCACCCGATCAACAGCAAGGGCAGATTCCGCATGCTTTGCTGCCTTCGTCCCTTTGCCTTTACTCGCCTCGAGCGGTTCGGTATTTCCCGCACCTTTCTCTATCCGGATGACCTTTCCATCTTCGATGAGCAGATCGAGGAGATCGTCCACTCCGCTTGCCGGATCAATAATACGCCCACCTCTGATCAGAATTCTCATGATCGTCCCATCCCTTAGACTATCCTGCCTGCCCACTGCCGGCAAAGAGATAGAGCAAGGCCATCCGCACGGCCAGGCCGTTCTCGACCTGATTGAGGATCAGCGAATAGGGCCCGTCGGCGATGTCGGGCGCAATCTCCACGCCCCGATTCATAGGGCCTGGATGCATGATCAGCACATCAGGCTTTGCGGCCTTCAGCCGCTCTGCGGTCAAGCCGAACAGGCGCGAGTACTCCCGTAGCGAGGGGAACAGTCCGGTCTGTTGACGCTCGGTTTGCAGCCTGAGCATCATAATGACATCGACGTCGGCGACGGCTCGATCGAGGCTCGTAAAGACCTCAACCCCAAGTCGTTCGATAAAACGGGGAAGCATCGTCCGTGGTCCCGCGACCCGCACCTCCATTCCCATCCGTTGCATCCCGTGGATATTGCTCCTGGCGACCCGACTGTGGGCGATGTCTCCGATAATGGCGGCCTTGAGTCCCTCCAGCCGTCCGGCTTTCTCCCTGATGGTGAACAGATCGAGCAGGGCTTGGCTGGGGTGCTCGTGGGCGCCATCCCCGGCGTTGATAACCGATGCAGTAAGCCGCTCGGCCAGAAACTGAGCCGCGCCTGCCGCCGGATGGCGGAGAACGACGATATCCGGGTGCATCGCCTGCAGCGTGAGACCCGTGTCCTTCAAGCTCTCCCCTTTGGTTACTGAGCTGGCCGAGGCGGAGACATTGATCACGTCGGCGCTCAGCCACTTGCCGGCGATCTCAAACGATGTACGGGTCCGGGTACTGGGCTCGTAGAACAGGTTGATCATCGTCTTGCCACGCAGAGCCGGTACCTTCTTAATGTCGCGACGGGCCACCTCTTTCATCGACTCGGCGGTATCCAGAATCAGCCGGATCTCGTCCGACGTCAGTTCCTGAATACTCAACAGATCTTTGTGTACGAGGCCCATCGCGCCCTTCCCTACTGTTCCATGATGACGACTTTGTCCTCCCCGTCCTCTTCAGTCAGCAGGACCTGAATCTGCTCCTGTCGAGAGGTAGGGACATTCTTGCCGACGTAATCGGCCCGAATCGGCAGTTCGCGGTGACCCCGATCGACGAGGACGGCAAGCTGAATAAGACGGGGCCGGCCAAGGTCGATCAGGCCGTCCAGGGCTGCCCGAATAGTCCGGCCGGTGTACAAGACATCATCCACCAGCACCACTTGCTTCTCATTAATCGAGAACGGAATGTCAGTTTTTCGAACGACCGGCTGCGGTCCGACCTTGTCCAGATCGTCGCGATACAGGGTTACATCCAGGGCCCCGACCGGCGGCTCAGCCCCGGTAATCAGCATAAGTTCCTTGGCGATCCGCCGTGCCAGGTCTACCCCGCGGCTACGGAGGCCGATCAGGACCAGGTTTTCCGTCCCGTTGTTTCGCTCGACGATCTCGTGGGCAATCCTGGTGACCGCCCGCTGGATTGCCTGCGGATCCAGAATCTGGGCCTTTTCGCTCAACTCAGTGGCCATCGAATTCAGGACATAAAAAAACCCCCTCACCATCCGGCGAGGAGGTTGTCCGATAGACGCTGATTAGCACGACGTGCGGCGTTCCCACTGCATCTCCTTTTCGAACCTCTCTGAGTTCGATTAAAAGGTTAATTTATTGTAGCGGAAGACGCAGTACTGTCAAGCCCAATCTTCAGACGTCCGACTTGAGAATCTTTTGACTGTAATCCCAGGTCACGACCTTTTTAGGGACGACCTTCATGAGAAGCGGATCGGGTCCGTTCACCAAATACTTGTATCCCGGGTGCTCGGCGGTGCCAAAGTAGCGCTGCGCCATCGCATCGCGGAACTGCTGAAGCATTCGCTTATCGTTGACGAACTCTACCGTTCCCTGAATCATGACCCCTTTATAGCTCTCGAAACTGTCACCCCCATCGACCACGAGGGCCACCTTCTGATTGGCCTGCAGGTTCCGGCCCTTTTTGGATCGGGGTGACGTCTCGATGTAGAGTTCGCCGTCCAGCAGGATGTGCCAGACAGGGACGACGTGCGGCTGGCCTTGGCGATCCACAGTCGCCAGCCGGCAGACCTTCTGCTGTCCCAAGAATACGCTCATGGACTGTTGGCTCATTGGTGTTCCCACGTCTGTCCTCCTATGCCGCAGGCGGCGTAGCCCGTCGCGCTTCAATTAATTCACGAACAGCCGGAACCAGATAGATGGTGGATAGGTCGAATCGTGACAGGCAATCGGCCAGGACCTGTATTCGATCGCCCGGCGTAAGGCGATAATCAATGATCGCCACAAGCTGTCCCCGCAGCATGCAGGTCCCGCTTTTTACGATGAATTCCTGCTGATCCAGGTTCTCGTAGAGGACCTTCACGCCAAGCTGGTCAGCCAATCTTTCAAGCTGTTGGAGAACCGTTGTCTCGACCATTGCGCGTACCGATGCCGCATGATCCTGAGCTTTAGGGTCACCCTACAGAAGATGCGCGCAAATGTCAAGGTGATGAACGGAGCCCAAAGAACAACCAGAAAACCACTGAGGGACCAATCTGATGATCGGTCCCTCAGTGGTCGGAGGCAGGGGAGGGCAGGAGGAGCAGAGTGCGTTTACCGCCAGTGGCCTGGGACCCAGACACCCCATCGGTTGACATGTCCGGGAACCCAGACAGACTGATAATAGACAGGCGCAGGTCGCATACGCCATCCTGGAGCCGACGCCACAACAGGCGCGCGGGTGACGACTACCGGGTACGGAACTCCGACGTTGATCCCAACTCTGACCCATGCCAGAGCCGGCCGAGTGATGGCAACCAATCCACCGATCACGAGCGCCATGACGGCCAGTTTCGACAGATACTGTTTCATGATCGTTCCCTCCTGTTGTGATTGTTGTAACTGTTTGCCTGATTAGACAGGCAACCTCGGCAAGGGTTTAAGGGCCGAATTACCTTGCCTCGCTACATAAAGTCTGCTACCAATAGACTGAAGATAAGATCTGTTAATCCCTCTATTTACAAATAGTTATAGTGATTACTCAGGTGGGAACGATGTCGGGTATTTCTATGCTCAGCGCGCAGGTTGATGAGCTTCGACAGCTCATTCGTCGCCATGAATACCTGTACTATGTGCTGGATCGGCCGGAGATCACCGATGCCGAGTTTGATAAGCTCTATCAGCGTCTGCGAACGCTTGAGACGCAACATCCCGAACTGATTACGCCCGATTCTCCGACCCAACGTGTTGGCGGCCGGCCCGTCGAAGGGTTTGCCTCGGTGCAGCACAAGGCGGCGATGCTCTCGCTGGACAACGCCTACAATGCCGATGAACTTCGGGAGTTCGAGACCCGCATCAAGAGGGCGCTCCCTGGCGAGCAGTTCACCTATGTCGTTGAGCCGAAGGTCGACGGCCTTGGCGTGGCTCTGCTGTATGAGGGCGGGCGGCTGGTACGGGGCGCCACACGAGGGGATGGCCGATACGGCGAAGATGTGACGCACAACCTGATGACGGTCAGAGGTATTCCCCGTCGCCTGCACGGACCGTCAGCCGCGTGTGCTACCCTGGAGGTACGCGGCGAGGTCTTCATGTGGCGTCAAGCATTCGAAAGGTTGAATCGGGGGCTGGAGACGGAAGGAGACGAGCCGTTCGCCAATCCCAGGAATGCCGCAGCCGGCTCACTTCGCCAGAAAGACTCGCGAATCACCGCAAGTCGCCCCCTCGATATCTTCATCTATGGCGTCAGCTACGCCGAGCCTGATCCGTTTACCGACCATTGGCAGACCATGGAGCAGTTGCTTGAGGCCGGATTCCTTCTCGATCCCAAAGACCGCAAGAACACGCTGGAACGGTATCGCCGTCGCTGCGCTGATATCGAGGGAGCCATTCAGGCTTGCCTCGAGGTCGAGGCCGCCCGGGATGAGATTGGGTGCGACTGCGACGGCGTTGTGGTCAAGGTCGATGCGATCGAGCAGCAACGACGGCTCGGCTCGACTACCCACCATCCCAGGTGGGCCATCGCCTACAAGTTCCCGGCGCGGCAGGCGACCAGTATCATCAGGAAGATCGACGTCAACGTGGGACGGACGGGGGCGCTGACGCCAACCGCCATGCTCGATCCCGTAGAGATTGCGGGCGCCACGATCAGCCGAGCGACGCTGCACAATGCGGATGAGATCGAACGCCTGGACGTCCGAGAGGGCGACACCGTCCTGATCGAGCGGGCCGGGGATGTGATCCCGCACATTCTGCGGGTAATGACAGAACATCGGCCCCCTCACGCCACGCCATTTCGTTTTCCCGCCCGATGCCCTGTCTGTAGCGCCGAGGCGTTCCGGCCCGAGGGCGAGGTGGTCAGCCGCTGCACGAACTCCGCCTGCTTAGCCCGGCTGAAAGAGTCGCTGCTGCACTTCGGCTCACGGCGAGCGATGGATATCGAGCACCTGGGTGAAGCCGTGGTGGAGCAGCTTATTGATCGGAAACTGGTCAGGGAGTTCGCCGATTTGTACCGACTTGACGTGGAGACGCTGGCAGGACTCGAACGGCTGGCACGGAAATCCGCCACCAACCTGTACAACGCCATCCAGGGCAGCAGGGGACGGGGGTTGAGTCGCCTGTTGTTCGCGCTGGGAATCCGCTATGTGGGCGAGCATGTGGCGGCGATTGTAGCCCGGCATTATGGCTCGATGGAGAGGGCGGAGCAGGCGTCGGAGGAGGAGTTGGCCGAGATCTACGGAATCGGTCCGAGGATTGCCCAGAGCGTGGCGCTTTATTTCCGTCAGCCGGAAAACCGCCTCCAGATCGAGCGGTTGCGAGAAGTGGGCGTCAGGATGACGGAAGAGGGTGTCACGGCGGGGCCGCGCCCCCTGGCGGGCAAAACCTTCGTCTTGACGGGCGGGCTGGAAGGATTCACCCGCGACGAGGCGAAAGAGTTGATCGCGCAGGCTGGTGGCCGCGTGACCTCATCGGTAAGCTCGAAGACCGACTACGTTATTGTGGGCAAAGACCCCGGGAGCAAGTACGACGACGCCACGCGCCTCGGCGTCCCCACCCTCGACGAGTCTACGTTCAAGAAGCTGCTTGGCCGATGAGTAGAATTAAAGAAGTGATCATTGTTATAGACCGACGAGAGCGTGTGTGACGGAACCAAAACGAAAGATAGCATTGCTCGTTGCACTACTAGCACTGGGTGGCGCGGCGATTATCGCCGTCTGGGGGCTCGTTCGCGAAAAGGGGGATGGCAACAGCTTGATGGCAAACGGAACCATCGAGGGCACCGAGGTCGAGGTGAGCTCGAAGTTGCCGGGCCGTCTCGCTCAACTCCTGGTGAAGGAAGGGGACCAAGTCCAGGCAAATCAGGTCATCGCTCGCCTCGACACCTCGGAGATCGAGGCAGAGGTGGCGCAAGCGCAGGCGGCACTGGCCAGGGCCGAAGCCCAACTCAAAGAGCAGCTCGCCGGCTCGCGCCTTCAGGAGATCGAAGAGATGCGCGCCAATCTCCAACAGGCGGAGGATAACTTAAAACTGGCCAAGGATGAGTGGGGCCGATTCGATAACCTCTTCAAGGAAGGGGCCATCTCAGCGCAAGAGCGAGATCGCGCCAAGAACAGCGTCGAGATCGCGCAGAGCCAGGTCAAGGCGTCGCAAGAACGATATACACTGGTGAGGATCGGGCCTCGCTCGGAGGTGATCGAGGCGGCCCGCCACGAACGCGATCGGGCAAAGGCGGCGCTTGGAATGGCCCAGGTCCGACTTCGCGATAGTACCATCCTGGCGCCCCTCTCTGCCATCGTCCTCACCAAGCGCGCCGAACAAGGAGAGATTGTCAATCCCGGTTTTCCCATTGTAATCCTCATTGATCCTGAGGATCTGTGGCTGCGCGTCTATATCCCGGAGTCGGAGATCGGGCTAGTGAGTATCGGCCAGGCGGCGGCGGTCACCGTCGATTCATTCCAGAATCGGCGCTTCGAAGGGAAGGTGGTCGAGATCAGCTCGAAGGCCGAATTTACCCCTCACACGGTCCAGACCAAGAAGGAGCGTGTGAACCTGGTCTTCGGGGTCAAGATCCGCCTGAACAATCGCGAGCGCCTGCTGAAGCCGGGGATGCCGGCCGATACCGAGATCAGGACAGGAGGCGGAGGTTCGCAGCGAACCGGCCGTCCACCGTCCGCCGGTTGGAGTCGTCTCAATGGCTGAGTTTGACCTGGACAGTTACGCCGTTATTACCGAAGGACTGACGCGGCGATTCGGTAAGATCGTTGCCGTGGACCATGTGGACTTGCGGATAAAGCGGGGCGAGATCTACGGATTCCTCGGTCCAAATGGGGCCGGGAAGTCCACCACCATCCGGATGCTCTGCGGCCTGCTGGATCCGACCGAAGGGACTGGGTATGTGCTGGGCCACGATATTACGACGGAGCCGGAGCGGATCAAGGAAAAGATCGGCTACATGTCCCAACGATTCAGCCTGTACGAGGACCTCACGGTTTGGGAGAACCTCGATTTCTACGCCAGCCTCTACTCGGTCCCCAACGGCGTGAAGCGGGCTCGGATTGAGCAGATGATCCAGATGGCCGACCTAACCGGACGCGAGGGCGAGCTGGCGGCCCATCTGTCTGGTGGCTGGAAGCAACGCCTGGCCCTGGGCTGCAGTATCATTCATAAGCCGGAGCTGCTTTTCCTGGATGAGCCGACAGCCGGGGTTGATCCGGTCTCCCGCCGCAACTTTTGGGACCTGATCTACCGACTCTCTGAGGAAGGGATCACCATCGTGGCAACCACCCACTACATGGATGAAGCGGAGCACTGCGACAGTCTGGGATTTATCTATCAGGGTCGGATCACGGCCCATGGAAGCCGTGAGGAGATCAAGGCGAACGCTCTGAAAGGGCAGGTGATCGAGATCGAATGTCAGCCGATGCGGGAGGCCACGATATTCCTTGAAACGCTTCCTGGCGTGGCGGAGGTCGTTCGATTCGGGAACACCATCCACGTAGTGATCGAGGAGGATGGCCCGTTACCGACCGACGTGGAAGCCCGCCTGACCGGCGAGGGCCTCAAGGTCAACCGGATTGAGGCGACGATCCCCTCGATCGAAGATATCTTTGTCTCATTCGTTGGCCTGGTCGACCGGCGCTCCCTCAGGGCGCAACTGAGGCGAATGCGGGAAGGCGGGCTATGAAGTCACGATTGCTCGGCATGATGCGAAAAGAGTTCATTCAGATGTGGCGCGACCGTCTCACGCTAGGCATGATGCTCTTCATGCCGATGTTTGTACTCGGTATCATCGGGTGGGCCATCAATACCGACGTTAAGCATATGCCGACCGCTGTCTTCGATCAGTCCCGGACGCCTGAGAGTCGAGAACTCCTCCATGCCTTTACCAACTCTCAATATTTCAACCTCGACTATCACGTGGCCAGCTATGAACAGGTCACGCGCCTCATCGACAGCGGCTGGGCTAAGGTGGGGATCATCTTTCCACCTGACTATGCCCGCTTGCTTAGGCAGCAGCGCGTCACGCAAGTCCAGGTGATCGTGGACGCCTCGGACCCCTTGGTGGCGACGTCGGCCATCAACGCGGCCAACGCCATCGGTCAGGTCGGTTCGCTCAAGATCGCGTCGGAAACGCTCCAGCGGAGCGCCGGTCGGGTCACACCCCCGACTCCACTGGATGTCCGGGTCCGGGCGTGGTATAACCCGGACCTTGTCAGCGCCATCTTCATCATCCCGGGCCTGCTGGGCGCCATCCTCATGCAGACCGTGATCACGATGATCGCCTTGGCGGTGGTGCGGGAGCGAGAGCGCGGGACGCTCGAGGCGCTGATCGTGAGCCCGCTGCGCCGTTGGGAGCTGATGATCGGAAAAATTGTTCCGAATGTCCTGATCGCCTATGCGCAAATGACATTGGCCCTCGCGTTCGGCGTCTGGTTCTTCGATATCCCGATGCGTGGGAGTCTGACTCTCCTCTACTTCCTGTCCCTTTTCTTCATCGTGGGGACCCTGGGTTTCGGCATTCTGTTATCCACCATTACGAAGACCCAGCAGCAGGCCATGCAGATGTCGTACTTTATCTTTGTCCCATCCATCTATTTGTCCGGCGTCTTGTTCCCGATCGAGGGGATGCCGCCCCTGGCCAAAACCATCGCCTACTGCATCCCGTTGACCTATTACCTCCAGATCCTCCGGGGGATCATCCTAAAGGGCATCGGGATCTCCTATCTCTGGACTCATCTGCTGGTCCTCACCGCCATCGGGATTGTCCTGATCACGACCAGCATTCTCCGCTTCCACAAAAAACTCGGCTGAGCACGGAGCCTCTTTTCAAGGCGCCGCCGGGTCCCTTCACGTGGTAAAATACAACGGTAGAGTACGATCCCATGAAGTGTGATTTCATCGCGGCGCACGAAAATACTATCGGGGAAGCTGTCAGCTTTCAGCTGTCAGCTCTTCTGATCCGTCCCATGCGTTGTCTGAGGCTGACGGCTGAGTGCTGATTGCTGAACGCTATTTTCTGAGGAAGGCCAGCCCCCGCTGTGATTGCGGCTGAGGTAAAGAGAGGTGAACACCGTGCCTGATCCGGGACGACTTGAGCTGGCGGAATTCTACTTCAAAGAAGGATATCGATTGCAGACGAGTGGGGATCTGAATGGCGCTATCGAGGCCTACAAACGGTCTATCGAGCTGTACCCGACGGCCGAGGCTCATACCTTCCTGGGGTGGGCTTACAGTTTTCAGGGACAGATCGACGAGGCCATCAAGGAGTGCGAGGCTGCCATCCAGGTCGACCCTGATTTCGGCAATCCGTACAACGACATCGGTGTCTACCTGATTGAGAAGGGGGAGTATGATGAGGCGATCCCGTGGCTCGAGAAGGCCATGGCAGCGAAGCGATACGAACCTCGCCATTACCCCTACATGAATATGGGCCGAGTCCTTGTGCGGAAGGGGAGGTACGACGAGGCGATCAGAGAGCTGAAGAAGGCTCTGGAGATTGAGCCGAATTATGTTGCGGCCCGCATCGAGCTGCACAAGATTTTCGGCCTATTGAATTGACCCGCTGATCCCTTCTCGAGGTCCGTATTGTATGTTACCGCAATGGTCACTTCTGTTGTTCTTGCTGGCGCTTGCCGGCGCGACGATCTCACTTGACAAGCAGACGCTTGGGGGTGACGCTCCGCCTTCGGCGCCGCGCGCATCATTTGCCGATAAGGCTCGGCAGTATTTTACCACGGAGGAGCTGGCCAGGGGGCGGGCCTACGCCCGTGGGCGATATCTGTTATACGGTGTGCGAATGGCGTTGACCCTTGGCCTGTTTGGGCTCCTGACCCTGAGCCCACTGTCTGCAAAGATTCGCGATCTCAGCGTCTCGGTCGCGGGCGGACGCGTATGGCTGACCATTGCGGTGTTCGGTCTCGTGCTGGCTCTGTCGTATCATGCGGTCACCTTTCCCGTCAGCCTGTACGGCGGTTTCCTTCGCGAACATATGTTTGGCCTCTCTCGTCAGACGTTTGCCGCGTGGGCGTGGGATTACACAAAAGGGGCGCTGATCAACGCGGGAGTCATGCTCCCGCTGTTGATCCTGCTCTATGGTTTGATCAGATGGGATCCAGCCCGTTGGTATCTGCCGGTATGGGTTGTCGTCGTTCTTGTGACGAGTCTGCTCGCTGAGCTGTCTCCGATCCTCCTGGATCCGCTGTTTCATACGTTCCGACCGGTGCAGGATAAAGGATTGGTGGAGCGTATCCGCGCGTTGACGGATCGGGCGGGTGTGACGGTAGGGCCGATCCTGGAGATGGATGCCGGCCGTAAGACTACGAAGACCAATGCCTACTTCACAGGGCTTGGACCATCGAGACGGATCGTTCTGTACGATACCCTACTGACCGCCGCGACCTCTGAGGAGGTAGAGCTGGTCGTAGCGCATGAACTGGGCCATTGGAGGCGACACCACACCTGGAAGGGGATGGCTATCAGTGCGGTCTCGGCGCTGGGGGCCCTGTGGCTGATCGCCCGCCTGCTCAATGCTGCAGCCGACTCCGGACGCTTCGGCTTTATTCATCCGGCTGACCCCGTATCGTTGCCGTTCCTGCTGCTGCTCTTCCTCGCCCTTACCATCCTGACGACGCCGATTCAGATGGCCATTTCGCGATCCTTCGAACGAGAAGCCGACCGCGAATCGCTTTATCTCAGCGATAACCCAAGGGCCTTCATCGCGTCCGAGGTTACACTTGCCAGGTCGAATCTTGCAGATATCGATCCGCCGCGAACGATAGTGTGGCTCTTGTATACTCACCCTCCGGTCTTGGAGCGGATCGCCATGGCTGAGGCGTTCCGAGCGAAACAGGGACAGTGAAGGGGTACAATTGATGATTGCTAAATCGCTGGGTCCTGCCATCCTCGTCCATGGTGGAGCAGGAAAGGCAGCCCCTGACTTGGTTGAGGTGCGGCGGGCGGGTATTCAAGCAGCCGTGATGAATGGATGGCAGGTGCTGACAGCGGGAGGCTCCGCGGTGGAGGCTGTCGAACAGGCAGTCAAAACACTGGAGGATGATCCAGCCTTCAACGCCGGCCGAGGCGCCTGTCTCAATCGGGATGGAGAGATAGAACTCGATGCCTCGATCATGGACGGCCGAAACCTGGCAGCCGGAGCCATCGGCGCCGTGAAGCGGATTGCCAATCCGGTGATGCTCGCGAGAGCCGTGATGGAGG
>DATMXF010000166.1:0-31067 GCA_035561835.1 Patescibacteria group bacterium | reverse complement strand
ATCAGCCTCCTCATGATCGTGCATTTCTGGAGGATCAGGAAGGACGGGGGGATCTCGGGACCGCTATAACAGTGGCGAGTGGCTGGTGAGTAGTGAAGAGTGGGTAGTGACTGACAACCAACGACGAGCGACACGATGGCTGACGTAAAAGAGAATACGACGCCGAAACCTGCTGCGCCATCCGCCGGCGCACATGAACCCGCAGTGGCCGATAGGGTCCACGTCTGGCCTTACCTCGTCCGCAATGAGTTTATCTGTTCGATTATCGTGATGGTGATTCTGACCGTCTGGGCGATTCTGATCGATGCGCCCCTGGAAGAGCCGGCTAACCCCACACAGACCCCCAATCCAAGTAAGGCGCCATGGTATTTTCTTGGACTTCAAGAGATGCTGGTCTACTTCGACCCGTGGTTTGCCGGCGTCGTTCTGCCCAGCTTGATCATCGTCGGACTCATGATCATCCCGTATGTCGATATTAATCCCAAGGGCAATGGGTATTACACCTTTAGAGAACGGCCCTTCGCGATTACGACGTTTCTGTTCGGCTTTTTCTTCCTGTGGATCTCACTCATTATCACCGGCGTATTCTTCAGGGGTCCAGGCTGGAACCTCTTCTGGCCGTGGGAGACCTGGGATCCCCACATGGTGATTGCGCTCACCAACATCGATTTGCCCGCATGGGGTCCGTTCAAGTGGATGGGCAACCCGAAGATATTTGGGGTTGAGGTGATCGGGTTTATATTGATTGCGCTCTACTTCAGCGCGGCGTTTGTATTTTATTTTGTAAGACGGGATACGAACGAGACGATCCGTCAATTGGGCCCTATCCGTTACGGAATCGTGGCCTTCCTCTTTCTGACGATGATGAGCCTTCCGATTAAGATGGTTCTACGTCTGGCATTTAACATCCAGAATGTCTGGGTAACGCCCTGGTTCAATATTTAACGCCACAGTCGAGGATACCTGGTGCAGTCGTGGAGAGGGTGGCGCACGAGTAAGCTGGCAGAGCAGCGATCCTTACGGATCCTGTTCTTTACTGTAAGCATGCTCTTTATGCTGGTCGCCGTCTGGGCAATGTGGGATGAGGGGAAGACCAGGCGTCCGTGGAAAGCGTACCAGCAGGAGTTCAATCGGCTGGAGTCCGAACAGATTGTTCGGGAACTGGCCGCGGAGCGATCCAAGCTTCACGCGCCGGACGTTCGAGCTGCTCTCGCCAAGCTGCGGCAGGACCTCAAGGCGGCGCAGGCGAGGTTGGCCGGACCCGAGTCGACCAAGGCGCAGCAGCTCCTGACGCAACGCGAGGTCGAGTATGTCGAGATGAATAGGAAGGCCCAGTTTATCAAGAGCAAGCTGGATGAAGCGCTGTACTGGGTGGAGCATGCCATTCATGAAAAAAAGGATGCGACACAAGCGAGAACCAAGGTAGCGGCGATTGAGCAACAGTTGCGAGAACTCACCACGCAAGCAGATAGACTGAGCGCGCGGGCAGAGGAAGCGCGTGAGGTCGTGAAGCGGTTTCAGGCCGATGTAGACACCATTCAGGGCAGAATCGAGGAACTCAACGCCCCGGTTATCGCCCTTGAGCGGCGTCTCGAGGCAATCGCGGCTCGCTCACCAGAGGTCAAGCAGATTGTGGTGGAGGGTCTGGCGACCAACGAATTCAAGGTGCCGATCCTGACCGTCGATCGCTGCGGGACATGTCACCTTGCGATCGATCGGCCCGGGTTTGAGCAGGCCAAGCAACCCTTCCGTACTCATCCATATCGGGATGTTCTCTTGGGCAATCATCAGATCGCTCACTTCGGCTGCACATCGTGCCACCAGGGACAGGGGCCGACCCTCGAGGTTGATGCGGCGCACGGCGAGGTCCGCCACTGGGATCGCCCGTTGCTGCGCGGCGACTTCGTACAGACGAGCTGCCGGAAGTGTCACACCGACAAGAAGGAGTTTGCTCTGGCGCCTGTCTATTCGCGCGGCAGGCAGATGGTGGAGGATCTCGGCTGCTTCGGCTGTCACACGATAGCGGGGTTTGAGAAGGCTCAGAAGGTAGGGCCGGATCTGACGCGGATTGCCGACAAGGTGAATCCGACCTGGCTGGTCGAGTGGATCAAGAAGCCAAGAGCGTACCTGCCCAAGACAAAGATGCCCCACTTTGACCTGTCTGACGAGGATGCATTGAGCATCGCGGCGTATCTTCTCCGCGCGTCTCAGCCGATGCCGGCGCTTCGGGATGCGTTGAAGGCGCCCGCCTCGATCGAACGTGGACGGGAGATCGTGAGTACGATCGGGTGCCTGGGCTGCCACCGGATCCCGGGCATAGAGGTGAAGACCCCGCCTGCCGGCGCTCCGTCCGCCGTGTCGCCCACTCATGCCCTTGTATCACCGCTTGCTCCTCCTCCCTTGCCTGAGGATCAGGATTTTGCGCCGGACCTCTCAAAGATAGCCGGCAAGGTGAATGCGAACTGGCTGTTCGCCTGGATCAAGAATCCGAAGCAGTTTCGGCCAACCACCCGAATGCCTGATCTACGTCTCTCCGACGACGAGGCGCGGGCAGTCACCACCTTTCTGATGACGCTGGGACAGAAACAAAGCATGGCGGGTGTGGAACGAGAGGTGAGGAGAGTCGAGCGAATCGCGGCGGGTGAGCGCCTGATCCGTAAGCGAGGATGTTTTGGCTGCCACGACATCAAGGGGTTTGAGACGTCGGAGAAGATTGCGCCGGATCTCAGTAACTTCAGCCGAAAGCGATTGCTGGAGCTGTTCTTCGGCGAGGCGGTCCAGGTGAAGCAGACCTGGCAGGATTACACGTTCTGGAAACTGAAGAATCCCCGGATCTATGCCACCGAACGGGTGGAGCAGTTGATGCCGAACTTCGGCTTTACCGATGACGCAGCGAAGACACTAATGGTGTATCTGAAGAGCCTCAGCACCGAGCGTGTTCAGCCGCAGTTCCAGAGGGATCTGTCCGATGAAGAACAGGTCATTCAGAACGGACGGACCCTTGTGAAACGCTACAACTGCAACGGATGTCACGTCATTGAGGGACAAGGTGGCGCCATTGCGGCCTTCTACGCGAACGAGACCAGGATTCCGCCTCCTCTTGAAGTGGGGATGATGCATGAAGGGGAGAAGGCCCAGGCCACATGGCTGTATCAATTCCTTGGGCGGCCGACCCCCCTCAGGCCGTGGCTTGACGTCCGGATGCCGACCTTCGGCATGAGCATCCAGGAAGCCACCGCCCTGACGAAATATTTTGCGGTCATGGGCAAGCAGCAGGTGCCCTATGAGTATGTCTCGGTGGGGGAGCCGTCCCCGGAACTTGTGAAGGCCGGTCGATTGCTGATGTCGAAGGAGTACTTTGACTGTTTCACCTGTCACCAGCAGGGCGAGAAAAAGCCGGAGGGTCCGCCCGAGAACTGGGCGCCGGATCTCAGTCTGGCCAGGCACCGCTTGCGGCCGACCTGGATCGGCAAGTGGCTGAAGGATCCGCAGAAGATCCAGCCCGGTACCAAGATGCCCAGTTACTACCCGGACGGTCCGGAGGATATCCTCGAGGGGAAGGAAGATCGGCAGATTCAGGCGATCACAGAATACCTGATGCGCTCGGGAGAGAACTGATTTATACTGTCGGGGCGATAAGTGGCATCCAACGACACTGAGTCATATATCGACAGAAGGAGGCGAGACTCCATGCTTAGGGTAGGCAAAAAGATTGCTGTGACCGTAGTCGCGAGCTGTTTCCTTGGAATCGCCGCTCAGGCCTTGGCGTATGAGGGCGGTGAGGTAAAAGACGGTGGAACCATCACCGGGACGATTAAGTTCGCCGGGACGCCGCCGGCGCGGAAGGAACTCCAGGTAACCAAAGACAAGGAGGTCTGTGGGAAGAAACAGCACCTGAGTTGGGATCTTATTGTCGGTCCGAATAAAGGGATCGAAAATGCGGTGGTGACTCTGCTTGATATGAAAAAAGGGGAGAAGTGGACGATCGCCAAGGCAACGGTGGATCAGAATGGGTGCGTGTATACGCCTCATGTCCTGGTGGTGCCTGCAGGTGGGGAGTTGGACATCCTGAACAGTGACGGGATTCTCCACAACATTCATACCTACAGCAAGGCGAACTCCTCGATCAACAAGGCCCAGCCGAAATTCAAGAAGGTACTGACCGAGAAGTTTGCCAAACCGGAGATTGTCAAGGTGACCTGCGACGCCCATAGCTGGATGCTCGGCTGGTTCGTTGTCTCGGACCATCCGTATGTGGCGGTGACCAACGATAAGGGCGAGTTCACTCTCAGCAATGTTCCGCCAGGCAACTATAAGCTCGAGGTCTGGCAGGAGACCCTCGGCAAGAAGGTGCAGGACGTCGTCGTCAAGTCCAAACAGGAGACCAAGCTCAACATCGAACTGGCAAAGTAGTACGTACTTCAGCGGTCAGCAAATAGCTGTCAGCGCTCAGAGCTAATCAGTGTGAAGCCGCACCAGGCAGACGTCCGGCGCGGCTTCACCCATAAACAACGGGAAGGTCTCACACAGCAGAAGCCGAAGGGATCATGGCTGACGGCTGACTGTTGATGGCTACTCAGGGGAGATGCAGGCAATGGCAAAGAAATATACGTACTTCTTCGGAAAGGGCCGGGCTGAAGGAAGAGCGGAGCAGAAGAATCTTCTTGGGGGTAAGGGAGCGAATCTCCACGAGATGACTGCCCTGAAGATCCCTGTGCCGCCCGGCTTTACCATCTCTACCGATACCTGCATTGAGTACTTCAAGCAGGGCAGCCGCTTTCCGCGAGGGCTTTGGCCGGAGATCGAGACTCAGGTGACCAAGCTGGAGCGCGCCATGGGCAAGCGGTTCGGCGATCCGAAAGATCCCCTCTTAGTGTCTGTTCGTTCGGGAGCCCGGATCTCTATGCCGGGGATGATGGATACGGTATTGAACCTGGGATTAAACGACAAGACGGTCCAGGGGCTCATTCAGCGTTCGCAGAACCCTCGCTTTGCGTATGACAGCTACCGCCGACTGCTCCAGATGTTCGGGGACGTCGTGCTGGGCATTAAAAAGATCGCGTTTGAGGCGCTCCTCAGCGAAAAGAAGCGACAGAAAAGGGTCGCGGCCGACACGGATCTGACCGCCGACGATCTCATGGACTTGGTCGAACAGTTCAAAGAGGTGGTTCGGCGGGAGGCGGGTCGGGAATTTCCTCAGGATCCCCAGGAGCAGCTTCGCATGGCGATCGGGGCTGTGTTCGAATCGTGGCACAACAAACGGGCGATCGAGTACCGGCGGATCTACAAGGTGCCGGACGACTGGGGCACCGCCGTCAATATTCAGGCCATGGTCTTCGGCAATCTGGGTGAAGACTCCGGAACGGGAGTGGCGTTTACCCGCGATCCGTCTATCGGGGACAGACGCATCTATGGGGAGTTTCTCCAGAACGCCCAAGGCGAAGATGTGGTGGCGGGTATCAGGACGCCCCGTCCCATTACGGACCTGAAGGAGGCGTGGCCTCGCGTCTACCGGGAGTTCGAGCGAATCTGTCGGACCCTGGAGCGCCATTATCGCGATATGATGGACATCGAGTTCACCATCGAGAATGGAACGCTCTACATGCTGCAGTGCCGCGTCGGTAAAAGGACGGCCCACGCCGCCATCAAGATTGCCGTGGATATGGCGAAGGAGCGGCTGATCGACCGAAAGATGGCCGTCCTGCGGGTGGAGCCGTGGCAACTTGAGCAACTGCTGCACCCGAGGATCGATCCAAAGTTACAGGTCCGCAAGATTGCGAAGGGCCTGCCGGCTTCACCGGGCGCCGCCGTCGGGAAGGCGGTCTTTACGGCGGAGGAGGCGGTCGAGGCCGCGGAGCGGCACGAGAAGGTCGTCCTGGTCAGGCCCGAAACCTCTCCGGAGGATATCGCGGGAATGGTGGCTGCCCAGGGGATCCTTACGGCTCGGGGAGGCCTGACCAGCCATGCTGCCGTGGTGGCTCGTGGTATGGGGAAAGCCTGCGTTGCCGGCTGCACCGACATCTTCGTCAATGAGGAAGACGGGTACTTCCAGGTGGCGAATCTGACCGTCCGACGGGGAGACTCGATCACGATCGATGGTACGACAGGAGATGTCATTGTCGGAGAGGTGGAGCTGACCCAGCCTGAGGAACTGACCGGTGAGTTCGGCGCCCTGATCGGGTGGGCGGACAGCTTTCGGAAGATCGGCATCAGGACCAACGCCGATACGCCGAAAGATGCGCAGGTCACGCGACAGTTCGGGGCTGAGGGCATCGGCCTCTGCCGGACCGAACATATGTTCTTCGAGGGGGATCGGATCGTGGCCGTGCGAGAGATGATCCTGGCGAAGGACGCTGACGAGCGGCGGAAGGCCTTGGCTAAGTTGCTGCCGATGCAGAAGCAGGACTTCAAGGCGATCTTCGAGCTTATGAACGGTCTCCCTGTGATCATCAGGACCCTAGATCCCCCGTTGCATGAGTTCCTCCCGAGAAAGGACGAGGAGATCCGAAAGGTCGCTGAGAACATGGGGGTGTCGGAGGAGGCGCTCAAGGATAAGGTCCGCGTCCTTCACGAGTTTAACCCGATGCTCGGTCATCGCGGCTGCCGCCTCGGAATCAGCTATCCTGAGATTACCGAGATGCAGGCGCGGGCGATCTTTGAGGCGGCCTGCGAACTGAAACGGGAAGGGAAGCGCCCATTTCCCGAGATCATGATCCCTCTGGTCGGCGACGTGAAAGAGCTGCGGCTCCAGCGGGAGATCGTGGATCGGGTTGGGCGGGAAGTGATGAAGGAGTATCGTGTGAAGGTCCGCTACCTTGTGGGGACCATGATCGAGCTGCCTAGGGCAGCGTTAGTGGCCGATCAGATCGCGGAGGCGGCCGACTTCTTCTCCTTCGGGACCAACGATCTGACCCAGACGACCTTCGGATTATCGCGGGACGACGCCGGCCGGTTCCTGCCCCTCTATTTAGAAAAGGGCATCCTTCCTGCGGACCCCTTCGCCGTCCTCGATGAGGAAGGGGTGGGGGCGCTCATGCGGATCGGCATAGAAAAAGGTCGCCGGGCCAAGCCACAGTTGGAGATCGGTATCTGCGGCGAGCACGGAGGCGAGCCCAACTCCGTCGATCTCTGCCACCGGTTGGGTCTGGATTACGTAAGCTGCTCCCCGTACCGTGTTCCCATCGCCAAGCTGGCGGCGGCCCATGCCGTTCTGAAGCGGCAGGTGAAGATCAAAGAGATGGGGGAGAAATAGAAGAGCATTCAGCGGTCAGCGATCGGCCGTCAGCTTTCCTGACGCGTTCCCTGTTTTGTCTGAAGCTGACCGCTGAATGCTGATTGCTGACAGCTATTTTCTAAGGTCTCTACTTAGGTAACGCCGGAGCGGCTATCTTGAGATCGGGGCAACTTAGCGACTTCATGAACTCTGCCAGGTCCCCCTTCTCCTGAGCTGTGAGTTTGAGCGGCCTGATCTCATTCGCCAAATTGGGGTTCTTGACGCCGCCCTTATCGTAGAGGGCAATTACGTCTTCCAGGGTCTTGGCGCTGCCGTCATGCAGATAGGGTGCGCTGGCGGCGATGTTGCGGAGGGTCGGGGTCTTGAAGGCCCCTTTATCCGACTCTTTCTTGGTGACCTTATTTCGTCCAAGATCCGGGTCCGGCTTATCCATACCTACGCCGAGGTTGTGATAGCCTTCATCGGTGAAGTTGAAGCCCGTGTGACACACGGCACAGTTGGCCTTGCCACTGAAGAGGGTCAGGCCACGTTGGGCGCTCTTCGTGAGAGCGTGTTGGTCGCCGGCCTTAAACTTATCGAAGGCGGTGTTGCCACAGAGGAGGGTTCGCTCGAACGACGCAATGGCCTGGGCGACGCCATCTTTGGTCACTCCCGTGCCGAAGACCTTCTTAAATTGTTCCCGATATCCCTGTAACTTATCTATGGTCGCTATCATCCCTTGCAGGGTGTGACCCATCTCGATGGGATTCTGGACCGGGCCCAGGGCCTGATCTTCCAGCGATGGGGACCGACCATCCCAGAACTGCTCCTGACTAAAGAGGCGATTGATCGTCACGGGCGCGTTGCGCCCACCCACCTGTCCCTTGATCCCGGTAGAGGTGGGACGGCCGTCGGAGAACCCTTTGTCCGACGCGTGACAGGTGGCGCAGGATACGGTCCCATCGGCTGAGAGTCGCTTATCAAAATAGAGCTGCTTGCCGAGGTTGATCTTGTCGGCTGTCAAGGGATTGTCTGGGGGAATATACGCCGCATCCTCTTGCAGACCCAACGGCATCTTGAGCTTGTACGCTTGTTCCGCGCCGCTTTCCGTAACGGAAAGACCCAATACAGTAGAAAATAGCGCGCCAATCATGAGTACCCCTCTTGTCCGGCGTTGCATGCTGTCCCTCCCGGTCCTCTTGGTGCGCTGCGGCAATCGCAGCAATTCGAGTCTGATCAGGTTCGCCCTCTCATCGTTCCATTCGGTTGTTACGGCGGTTCTATATAGCACATCTGAAGAGGCAAGACAATGGCCTCGACATCATTTGCGCTGGGTGTGTGACGTAGTCTACAACCTGGGATCCACACGGGGTACCGGTTTTTCGTTGACTTCGCTTCGCAGCTCGGCTAGAACACAGAGGTGATGAAGAATCACGATGAGAGGTTAACGGACCATACGCAGGCGCGGGTTTATAGTCCCTGGCCCCATCGGTTCGCCATGCTGACCGCGGCATCAACGCTGATGTTGATCTTTGTCGGCGGTCTGGTCACGAACACGGGGGCGGGGCTGGCGGTACCGGATTGGCCGACGACGTTCGGGTACAACATGTTCCTCTATCCATGGGCACACATGGTGGGGGGGATCTTTTACGAACACAGTCATCGACTGATCGGATCTCTCGTAGGTCTTCTTACCCTGACATTCGCGATTGTGCTCTGGTTGAAAGACGCCAGAAGATTGGCACGGTGGCTCGGAGTTGCTGCCGTCGGCGCGGTAGTCATCCAGGGGATACTTGGCGGCCTTCGAGTGATCCTGGTGTCGGCCGGGAGCGAACTCGCGCTTATTCATGGTCTGCTGGCCCAAGCCTTCTTTGCCCTCACAGTGAGTTCGGTGGTGTTGACCTCTCAGGAGTGGGAACAACACTTACGAAGCGTGGTGGTGGTGGCCGATGTCGGAGCGGTCAAACGGCTCTGTCTCTTGACAACCGGGTTGGTATATCTGCAGATCTTCTTTGGGGGCATGCTGACACATATCGGCGACTGGTTCCTGGCCCATCTGTTGTGTGCCGCCCTTGTCGCTATCCATGTCTGGCGCCTGGCCACACGTATCCTGAGACCTCATGCGGATCAGGTGAAGCTGACGTGGCCCGTCAGTCTGCTTGTCGGCCTGTTGGGACTACAGCTTCTATTGGGTCTCGGATCGTATGTGAATCGTTTTACCTCACTCGAAATCCCCTATGCAGCCTTTACCCGGTTAGCGCTGCCGAGTACTCACAGAATCACGGGTACGCTGATGCTGGCAGTCTGTATCATGCTGACGTTGCGATCCTATCGACTGTTGACGTCGCGGCAGGCTGTTACCGACAGGGGATTACCCGCCGAGCGGGTGCGCGCATGATGCCCACATCCGCAACATTAGGCGCTGAGTTCACGCGGGCGCGCGGGCGCGCGGCGGATTTCATATCCCTGACCAAGCCGCGTATCCTGATGATGGTGCTGCTCACTGCATGCGCGGGCTTTTACATTGGCTCCGGCAGTACGCCCAACTATGGGGTGCTGTGGCAGGTACTCATCGGTACCGCGCTTGCTGCAGGTGGAACCCTCGCGCTGAATCAGTTTCTCGAGCGTGATCTGGACGGGCGGATGACGCGCACACAACTCCGGCCATTGCCGGCCGGGCGGCTCCATCCTGCCGAGGCCCTCCTGTTCGGGGTATTGCTTACAGTCGCAGGGCTGTTGTATCTGGCTGTTGCGGTCAACACCTGGAGTAGTGTCGCGGCGGCGGTGACCGCGGCAAGCTATCTATTTCTGTACACGCCGCTGAAGCGCAAGACGGCGTTATGCGTTGTGGTGGGAGCGGTTCCGGGGGCGTTACCGCCGGTGATCGGCTGGGCGGCGGCTACGGGCAGGCTCGGCATGGAAGCGTGGGTACTGTTCGCCATCCTGTTTTTGTGGCAGCTTCCCCACACGTTAGCCATCGCCATGCTGTATAAGGACGATTATAGGCGGGCCGGGATTCGACTCCTCCCTCTGATCGATCCGGACGATACACTGACGAGATGTCGGATTGTCTGCGACTGCCTGATCTTGCTTGCCGTCAGCCTGCTGCCGACCTTCATGGGATTCGCCGGCCCGTTCTATTCCGTAGGCGCGCTTATGCTGGACATCGGCCTGCTTGGATGCGCGTGCGTCTGTACCATCCGGCGATCGACGGCAGATGTGAAGCGGCTGGTGTTCGCATCGCTCGTACAGCTTCCAGCACTGTTTCTGCTGATGGTGCTGGACAGGGTACCTTTGTAACGTCAGCATCGTGTTACGCGGGCTCCTGGAGCAAGACAGGTCGCTAACACGGACGCAATCGATGAGCCTGCAGCCTAATACCCGTGCTACCGCGAAAGCAATCTCGGAGATCGCCGATCTGATTCCCCACTACACCGACCTCTACCGCGACCAGGCCGCCATCACCGCCCTCGCCGCGCAATGGTATACGCTAGGCTTCCGTGCCGACAGCGACCTTCCTGACTGGCTCGCTGAGGGGTGGCTCAATCCTAACCTCGCTTATGCCGCCGCCGCCGCAGGCCTCACGCCCAATCAAGCCGTCACCGCAGCCGAGCATGCGCTTGCTGCCGACTATCTGGACTGGTGGGAGCGCGACGACAACCCGTACGCTGCTTGTATGGCCGGTGAGACAGGTGAAGCGTGGGATCTCTACATAGACGACAAATACCCCTCGCTCACCTGTAACACCCGCTACTCCTTCTGCGACCGCACCGCATTCGCCGTGAAGGCCGCATGTAGCGGCCTGCTTATCGTGAACTTTGCCGTTTACGCGTCACGCCGGAGGTACACTCAAGTCACGTAACTCCCATACCACTCAAGGAACTCCGAATTTCAGGATTTCACCAGGGGCTTCCTTGACAGTTGCCGGGGTGGTTCCTATAATCGAACGAACTTGACGATTGGAGGCACTGTGGAAGAACACAATCCGTTGGTGAGCGAGCGGATGCGGAAGTTGGCGGAACTTGAGGCGGCAGGTGTGGATCCCTATCCGGCCCGCTTCGCGGTCCGGAACCTCGCAGCCGACCTTCACCGGGAGTACACCCTCCTCCCTGAAGAGACCGATGCAGCGCCCGAGGTGGCCATTGCCGGTCGCCTCATGTCCCTTCGCCATCACGGCAAGGTCACCTTTGCTCACCTCCAAGACGGCTCCGGAAAGATGCAGATTTACCTCTCCTGTGATGTACTGGGCGCGCAACTCTACGACCTCTGTAAGAGGCTGGATGTCGGCGATCACCTGGGCGTAGAGGGCCGGCTTTTTCGTACGCGGACGGGGGAGCTGACGGTGCGCGTCGGGACGGTTCGGCTCCTGTCGAAGTCGCTGCGGCCGCTGCCGGAGAAGTGGCATGGGCTGACCGACGTGGAGACCCGTTTCCGCCAGCGCTATCTGGATCTCATTGTGAATCGCCAGGTTGCCGATGCCTTCAGGAAGCGCAGCCGCCTCATCGCGGAGATCCGCCGCTTCCTTGAGTCGAGGGAGTTCCTGGAAGTCGAAACCCCCATGATGCAGTCGATGGCCGGCGGCGCCATGGCGCGCCCCTTTGTGACGCATCACAATGCCCTCGACATCAGGTTGTATCTGAGGATTGCCCCGGAACTCTATCTGAAGCGGCTGGTGGTAGGAGGGTTCGACCGGGTTTTCGAGATCAACCGAAACTTCCGGAATGAGGGTATCTCCACCCAACACAATCCCGAGTTCACGATGTTGGAGTTTTATCAGGCATATGCCGATTACCGGGATCTGATGGCGATGACGGAAGAGATGCTGGCGTATCTCGCCAAGGAGATCACGGGCGATCAGCAGGTGGCGTATCAGGGGCAGCAGATCTCCTTCGCGCCACCCTGGCCGAAACTCACGCTGGAGGAGGCCCTCGTTAAGGTGGGCGGACTGGAGGCGGAGGCCCTCACGACGGAAGAGGGTGTGCGCGCAACGGCCGGACACCATGGGATCACGATCCTGCCTGGTTGGGGGAAGGGAAAGGTGATGGCCGAGCTGTTCGATACCCTGGTGGAGTCGAAACTTATTCAGCCCACGTTCATTATCGATTTTCCCACGGAGCTTTCCCCATTGGCCAAAGCGACACAAGGGGAGCCGACGACGGTTCAGCGGTTTGAGCTGTTCGTGGGCGGAATGGAAATCGCCAACGCCTACTCCGAGTTGAACGATCCGCGCGAGCAGCGCACTCGATTTCTTGACCAGTTGAGGCAGCGGGATCAAGGCGATCTGGAGGCCCATGGCCTGGATGAGGATTTTCTGCGGGCGTTGGAGTACGGGATGCCTCCGACGGCCGGTGAGGGAATCGGCATCGACCGGCTGGCGATGCTCTTGACCGACTCTGCCTCTATTCGCGATGTCATCCTCTTTCCTCTCCTGAAGCCTGCCCAAGGCGAGCCCGGCGGTACCGATGTCGTTTGAGCTGTTCGTAGGACTTCGGTATCTGAAGGCCAGGCGAGGACAGGCGTTCATCTCCCTGATCACGCTGATCTCTATCGGCGGTGTCGCGCTTGGCGTCACGGCGCTCATTGTCGTTCTGGCGGTGATGAGCGGGTTTGAGCGCGATCTTCGGAGTAAGATACTCGGGACGAATGCCCACCTGTGGATTGTACGCGCTGGGGATCGAGGGATCGAGGAACCGGCCCAGACGCTCGCGCGGGTCCGTGAGGCTCCGCGCGTCGTGGCGGTCTCGCCGTTCACCTACCACCAGGTGATGCTGAGCACGGGTCGAGGGGCGGGAGGCGCGGTCCTTCGCGGCATCGACCTTGACTCCGCGCGGGAGGTGACGACGCTGACCGAGAGCTTCGCCGAGGTTGATCCGACGCGGCTGAAAGAACCGGCCGAGGGAAGCGGATGGCGTCTTGATCCCGAGGGGATCATCATTGGGCGCGCCCTGGCCAGGAATCTCGGGGTCGGTCTCGGCGAGCGGGTCAACGTCATTTCTCCTTTCGGCAATGTGCTGACCCCGTTCGGACTCGCGCCGCGCATGCGAAGTTTCACCGTCGCCGGGATCTTCGAAATGGGCATGTATGAATACGACAGCGCTCTGGCCTATATCACCATCGGAGCGGCTCAGCAGCTTTTCCAGATGGGGCAATCCGTGACAGGGATCGAGGTCAAGATAGACGATCTCTACGCGGCGAAGGAGGTGGGTGCGGAGATTCAGCGACGCCTGGGGTTCCCGTATGTCGCGAGGGATTGGATGCAGTTGCATCGCAACCTCTTTGCCGCCCTGAAGCTGGAGAAGCTCGCCATGTTTATCATCCTGACGATGATCGTGCTGGTGGCCGCCTTCAACATTGTGAGCACCCTGATCATGAAGGTGATGGACAAGGGGGCGGAGATCGGCATCTTGAAGTCGATCGGCGCCAGCTCAAGAAGCATCATGTTGATCTTCATGGTGGAAGGCGTGGTCATCGGACTGGTCGGCACCCTGTTGGGAACTGTGGGGGGCGCAGTGATCTGTAAGCTGCAGGAGACCTATAAAATTATCAGGCTTCAGGGCGATGTCTATCTGCTGGATGCCGTCCCGATCCTGATGAAAGGGACCGACTTAGCCTTGATCGCTTCCTCGACGCTGGTCCTGAGCTTCCTCGCGACGCTCTACCCTTCCTGGCGGGCGGCCAGGCTTGACCCGGTCGTCGCGATCCGTTATGAATGAGTTCATCAAAGCAGATGGCGTCTACAAGTCGTTCCAGATCGATGGCGGAACAGTCGAGGTCCTGAAGGGTGTTGATCTCAGTATTGAAAAGGGAGAATTTATCGCAATCGTGGGACCGTCAGGAGCCGGAAAGAGCACGTTCCTGCATCTGCTTGGCGCTCTGGATCGCCCCACCGCAGGTCGGATCTTCTATGAGAATGTCAGCCTCGACCGGATGGACGACGGACAACTGGCCGGCTTTCGCAACCGGACTGTCGGGTTTATCTTCCAGTTTCACCATCTATTGCCGGAGTTCACCGCGCTGGAGAATGTCATGATGCCGCTTCTGGTGGCGCGTCGGAATCGATCACAGACACGGGAGATTGCCGTATCCCTGCTGAGGGAGGTAGGGCTTGAGCCCAGGCTCTTGCATCGCCCCTCTGAACTCTCCGGAGGGGAACAGCAGCGAGTCGCAATCGCCAGAGCCCTGGGCGCCTCACCCCAAGTCATCCTCGCAGATGAACCGACCGGCAACCTTGATACTAAGACAGGCGATGCGACCTTTGAGTTACTCCATCGGCTGAATCGAGAACGCGGCCTGACCTTTGTGATGGTCACGCATAACGAGAAGTTGGCCCATCGATCGGATCGAATCGTGACAATATTAGACGGTCGCATCGTAGAGAACTCTTGAAATTCTGGAGGGATCGGCTATACTCAGCATGTCAGTGACGCGAGGGCGCTGAAGAGGGAGAGTGAGGAGATGTTCGAGCGATTTACAGAGCGAGCCCGCAAGGTCATTATCCTGGCCCGGGAAGAGGCGATCCGCCTCGGACACAACTTCGTCGGCACTGAGCACCTGCTGCTTGGACTGATCCGCGAGGGCGATGGACTTGCGGTTGCGATTCTCAAGAAGCTGAACGTGAATATCTCCGCAGTCAAGGGAGAGATCGAGAAGATCGTCTCGGTCGGCTCGGAGTTCAGCCCCGCCGGCGAGATCCCTTTTACGCCACAGGCGAAGAAGGTCCTGGAATATGCCATCTCTGAAGCCAGATCGCTCGGACACAACTATATCGGGACAGAACACCTGCTGCTTGGGTTGATCCGCGAGGGCGAGGGGATCGCTTCATTGGTCCTGAGGGACTTCGGCGTCAGTGTGGCCGCGGCCAAGGCGCAGGCCCAGGAGTTGCTTGGCGAGCAGGCCTCCAAGCCCACGACCTCGACCAGGACACCGGCGCTGGATGAGTTCGGCGTGGACCTGACCGCGATGGCGCGCCAGGACCGGCTGGATCCCGTCATCGGTCGCGAGACGGAGATCGAGCGGGTCATCCAGATTCTCTCGCGCCGGACCAAGAACAATCCGGTCCTGATCGGGGAGGCCGGCGTCGGAAAGACCGCCATTGTGGAAGGGCTTGCCCAACGGATCGTGGCCAGCAATGTGCCCGAGACCCTGCTTCGGAAGCGGGTGGTTCAGCTTGACCTTGCCGGCATGGTAGCCGGGACCAAGTATCGCGGCCAGTTTGAGGAGCGGCTGAAGGCCGTGGTCAAGGAGATTCAACAGACACAGAGTATCATCCTGTTCATCGATGAGTTGCACACGTTGGTGGGCGCCGGCGCCGCGGAGGGCGCGATCGACGCGTCCAGCATGTTGAAGCCGGCGCTTGCGCGCGGGGAGTTGCAGTGCATCGGCGCAACCACCCTCGACGAGTATCGCCGCCACATTGAGAAGGATCGGGCGCTGGAGCGACGGTTCCAGGCAGTCCAGGTCGGGCCGCCGAGTGTGGATGAGACGATCCGGATCCTCCGGGAGATCAAGGATCGTTATGAGGCGCATCACTGCGCGATCATCACTGATGAGGCCGTTACAGCCGCTGCGCGCCTGTCGCAGCGCTACATCGCCGACCGTTTTCTGCCGGATAAGGCCATTGATGTGATCGACGAGGCCGGCTCGCGGGCGCGGTTGAAAACCCTGATGCTGCCGCAGGAGCTCCGTGAGATGGAGAACGAGGTTGAGCGTCTCCGGGCCCAGAAGGAAGATGCGATCCGGACTCAGGCCTTTGAGGTTGCGGCCAGACTCCGCGACTCGGAGCGCAAGCTTCGGACGGAGTTGGAAGAGAAGAAGGCCCACTGGAAGGAGTCCAGGGCGAAGGAAAAAACGATGGTGACGGCCGAGGAGGTGGCCTACATCGTCTCCAAGTGGACCGGCATTCCGCTGTACCAGATCGAGGAGGAGGAATCGGCCAAGCTGATGCGGATGGAGCAGGATCTGGCCAAACGGGTGGTAGGGCAGATCGAGGCTATCGAGAGCGTCAGTCGCGCGATTCGCCGTTCGCGGGCCGGGATCAAGAACCCGAGTCGTCCCGTCGGGTCATTCATCTTTCTGGGGCCGACCGGCGTCGGGAAGACTGAGCTGGCCAAGGCGCTGGCGGAATTTCTGTTTGGAACGGAGGACGCGCTGATCCGTGTTGACATGTCGGAGTATATGGAGCGCTTTTCTACCTCCCGGCTTATCGGCGCGCCGCCTGGGTATATCGGATACGACGATTCGGGGCAGCTCACTGAGAAGGTTCGGCGTCGGCCCTTTTCGGTCATCCTTCTCGATGAGATTGAAAAAGCGCACCCGGAGGTATTCAATCTGCTCCTCCAGATCTTTGAGGATGGTCGTCTGACTGACAGCTATGGTCGTATTGTTGACTTTAAGAATACCATCCTGATCATGACGAGCAATATCGGCGCCCGTCAGATCGGTCTCCACACCGCCATGGGCTTCGCCAAGGGCGGTGACGAGGCTGTCACGTACGATAAGATGAGAGACACCGTCCTGGGCGAACTGAAACGGGTCTTTAACCCCGAACTGCTCAATCGGCTCGATGAGGTGATCGTCTTCCACCAGTTGAGCAAAAATGAGCTCTGCAAGATCGTGGATCTTCTGCTCGCTCGCCTGCAGCTTCAGCTCGCGGAGCGTAAGATCTCGCTCGCGGTCGATGAGAGCGCGAAAGAGTTTCTGATCAATAGAGGGTTTGACCCGACCCTTGGCGCCAGGCCGCTGCGCCGTGCGATCCAGCGCTACGTAGAGGACCGATTGGCCGAAGAGGTGTTGAGGGGGCGGTTTGCAGAAGGGGGCACCCTTAAAGTAAAACTGGAGGGAGACGCCTTAGCATTTGAAGAGGTCAGCCTCCTCGAAGCCCCTAAATAGCCGCACTTTACTCCAAGCCTGTATCTCTCTCGCTGTGGCCCGCCCGGGCGACTTTCTCCTTGCGTTATCGAGGCAAAGGTGGTAAAGTTTGCGCGTTTACTTTGAGCGCAGGTAACCCCCCCCTTCCAGACTCGAGGAGTAACAACGCTTGGTACCGGCTTTCGCGAATCGCGTAAAGTTTCTCGCCGTCAGTTCTCTCCTTCTTTTCCTGGCGTTGGCGTTCGGCAAAGCTTACGGCCAGGAACAGGCGCAGGTCAAACAACTCGATATCAAGGGAAGCCGAAAGATCGACGAGGCGACGATCCGGTTCAAGCTCAAGACCAGGGTTGGAGAGCCGTTCTCTCTGGAAAAGATGAGGGAGGATGTCAAGACAGTCTACCGATTGGGTTTCTACGACGATGTCGCTGTAGATGCCGAGGTCTTTGAGGGGGGTCTGAAGATCACCTTCATCCTCACTGAAAAGCCGACCATCCGTGAGGTGAAGATCCGAGGCAACAAGCAGATTGCCACCGATAAGATCAAAGAGAAACTTACGCTCACCGAGGGTGGGGTATTTAACCCACAGGCCGTTGCAGCGAATGTAGAGAAGGTCAGGCAGTTTTACGAAGAAGAGGGATATTACCAGGCGAAGGTTGCCCCGCAGACAGACAAGACATCGGAGGGGGACATCGCGGTCGCTTTTGAGATTAACGAGGGGGAAAAGTTTGATATTTCGACCATTCGAATCCTTGGGGCTAAAGGGTTGAGCGAGGAGGAGATCAAGGCGCGCATGGCCACCAGGGAACTGTTCCTGTTTTTCTTTTTTGGAACGCTGAAACGTGATGAGTTGCAACGCGATCTCGATCGGATTAAAGCGTACTACCTGGATAACGGCTATCTCGACGTAAAAGTGGGAGAGCCGGAGATTAGGGTGGTTGAGGCGCGGCAGAAACTCGAGATCGGCATCCGGGTGGAAGAGGGCCCACAGTACCGGGTGGGGGAGTTAGGCGTGATGGGCAACACGGTCTTTTCCACCGAGGACGTGTTGAAACCGCTTCAGATTGCCAGGCAGGGGATCTTCAGCCGGGAGGTGCTCCAGCGCGACTTGCTGACCCTCACTGATCGGTATTCGGAACGCGGCTATCTCTTCGCAGATATCGCTCCCACCATTAACACCGATCGAGAGAACCACATTGTGGATGTAGGGCTGGAGATCAGTGAAGGGAAACAGGCGTTCCTGGAGCGGATCGAGATCTCAGGCAATACCAAGACGCGAGATAAGGTGGTTCGACGAGAGATCCCTCTGAATGAGGGCGACCTGTACAATAGCCGTCTACTGGCTCGCGGTCGCCAGAATCTGACCAATCTGGGCTTCTTTGAGGAGGTCAAGGTCGAGACCCGTCGGGGCACCTCAGAGGATCGGGTGGATATCGATGTGCTGGTGAAAGAGAAGCCGACGGGCTCCTTCAGCATCGGGGGCGGATTCAGCTCGATTGACGGCATCCTGGGTTCGGGTTCTATCTCTCAGAATAACTTTTTCGGATTGGGACAGCGCATTTCGATCTCAGCGCAAGTTGGTGCCAGGGCGACTCGATTTGTCCTGAACTTCTTTGATCCTTACATCCTGGATACGGGGACCTCGCTGGATGTGTCGGCCTTTAACCAGCGCATGCTCTTTGACCAGCAGATCGGCTTTGATCAGGATACCAAGGGCGGCTCGATCGCCTTTGGCCGACGACTCTACAAGGAGTTGTTCGGTTCGTTAGGATATCGGTACGAACGGGATCGAATTTTTAGTGTCAGCGAGGATGCGCCGGAGCTCATCAAGGAACAGGAAGGGACGAATACCACCGGGAGGGTCTCCCTTGGTCTCTCGTTAGACCTCAGGAACAGCCGGGTCGATCCGACCAGTGGCTTCACTGGGGCAGCAACGTTTCAGATTGCCGGGACCTTTCTGGGCGGAGGAAACAAGTTCAATCGCTTCAACCTCGATCTCGGTTACTACCACCCGCTGATCTGGAAGCTGGTCGGACATGTTCGCGGGAATCTGATGGTGGTAGACGCCTACGGTGGGAAGAGACTGCCGGTCCAGGAACGGATCTATCTTGGCGGTACCACCACGGTTCGGGGATTCAAAACCTTCCACCTGAGTCCCATCGATCGTGATACAGGGGATCGGATCGGCGGCAATAAGGCCATCTACTTTAACAACGAAGTCATGTTTCCCATCTATGAGCCGTTGGGTCTCAAAGGCCTGGTATTTTTCGATGCCGGTAATGTCTTTGCTGAGGGAGAAAGTATTTCGTTAAAGTTGCGACCGACGGCAGGGGGTGGGGTTCGTGTGGCCACCCCATTTGGCCTGGTGCGGGTTGAGTGGGGCCTCAACCTGGACAAGAAGCCGGGGGAGTCGAGCAGCGCCGTTCACTTGACGATGGGGTCGACGTTTTAGCGCGGGGAGGAAACGACGTATGATGGGTATGATGTACGGTTGGCGATGGCGGCTGTTCTGCGGGGCTGCGGTGGCAGTATCGATCGCATCCGTAAGTTGGGCTGCGGATCCGGCGGTACGACTCGGATTTGTAGACCTTCAGACGGTGATCACGCAGTCGAAAGAAGGACAGACGGCGATGAATACCGTGAAGGCGGAGGCGACAGAGAAACAGAAAGAGATCAGCGCGAAAGAGGCTGAGATCAAGCAGATGGACGCGGATTTCCAGAAGCAGGCTTCTGCCCTGAGTGAGGCCGCACGGAAGGACAGAGAGGAAGAGATTCGACGTAAGCTTCGCGATCTCAAGCGAGTCACCGAGGATTTTAATCGTGACTTGGCCAAGCGGGAAGGCGAGATGGTAAATGATCTGCTCAAGGATCTCACGACCGTGATCCGGGACTACGGCAAAGAGAAAGGGTATAGCCTCATTATTGAGAAGGGGCAGAGCGGTGTGATCTACGGCAACGACGCGGCCGACCTTACCAAAGAGATCCTCGAACGTTACAACACCCGCCGAAGCAAAAAGTAGTTGTGGTAATGCAACTGAGGGAGCTGGCTGAAAAGCTGAACTGCCGGCTGGTCGGTGACGGTGAGATCGAGGTCCGTCATCTCGCTCCGCTGCACGAGGCGTGTGAGGGCGACTTGGCCTTTGTGGCACACGATCGCGAACTGCCGAAGCTGGAGGCGAGCAAGGCCTCTGCTGTCATCGTACGTGAGGGGAGCCCACCCTGTTCTAAGCCGACCCTGCTGACGAACGATCCGTATCTGGCTTTTGTCGGGGCCCTCCGTCTCTTCTATACCCCGGACGGCCCGACGCCAGGCATCCACCCATCCAGCATCGTACATGAGGGCGTACGTCTGGCGGAGGATGTTGCGATTGGACCGCTCTCGGTCGTTGAGGCGGATGTGACGATCGGTCGGGGGAGTGTTGTGGGCGCCCAGGTCTACATCGGAAAAGGCTCTCATATCGGCGCCGACTGCCGGCTTTACCCGCAGGTGATGATCCGGGAGGGTGTCGAGATCGGCGATCGCGTGATCATTCATAGCGGGACCGTCATCGGGAGCGATGGCTTCGGCTATCTGAGAGATGGACAGAGGATCCGTATCAAGGTTCCGCAGGTGGGGCGGGTCATTATCGAGGATGATGTAGAGATCGGCGCGAATGTCACAATCGACCGGGCGACCATAGGGGCGACGAGGATCAAACATGGGACCAAGATCGACAATCTGGTCCAGATCGCACACAACGTTGTCGTCGGAGCAGATACGGTCATTGTGGCCCTGAGCGGTATTTCCGGCAGCGCGACAATCGGAGATCGAGTGACGCTCGCCGGTCAGGTCGGGATTGTCGATCATGTCGAGATCGGCGACGATGTCACTGTGGGTGCGCAGGCTGGAGTTGCGAAGAGTCTCCCGTCCGGGAGCGTTGTGCTCGGTTCTCCCGCCGTTCCTCATCTCGCATTTAAGCGCAGCGTTGCCGCAGCAAGTCGGCTCCCCTCTATCCTGAGAACGCTCAAGCGCATTGAGACGCGTCTGGCATCGTTGGAACGCACTATTGAGGAAGGGGATGTAGAGGCGCAGTCTTCTCAATCGACGTTCGAGAGGAGACCCCAGTGATAGATATTCGACAGATTCAGGAGATGCTTCCCCACCGTTATCCGTTTCTTCTCGTCGATAGGATCCTCGAGATCGAGCCCGGAAAGAGGGTGGTGGGGCTGAAGAACGTGACCATTAACGAGTCATTCTTTCAGGGTCACTTTCCGGGACAGCCGGTCATGCCCGGAGTGCTGGTTATTGAGGCGATGGCGCAGATCGGAGGCGTCCTGCTGATGCGGACACTGAACGTGACCGCCGAAAAGAAGCTGGTGTATTTTACCGGCATCGACCGCGCCAAGTTCCGCAGGCCCGTGCTACCGGGGGATCAGGTGCGGTTTGAGATCGAGCTGCTCCAGATCAGAAGTCGGAACTGTCGAATGCAAGCGATGGCCTTTGTTCAGGACAAGTTGGTCGCGGAGGCTGAGCTGTCGTGTATGGTAGTTGACCGGGAATCGTCGAACCTCTCCCCCGGCATTCCTGTGGTAGCGGGAGAATAATGGCGCAGATCCATCCGTCAGCGATTGTCGCGCCTGAGGCCAAGCTGGCGTCGGACTGTAGCGTCGGCGCCTTTTCAGTGATCGGTCCTGATGTCGTCGTCAGGTCCGGGACCGATATCGGCTCGCATGTCCTTATCGAGGGGATGACGGAGATCGGGGAACGGTGCCAGATCTTCTCCCATGTCGTCCTTGGCGCGGCGCCTCAGATCTTCCAGGACAGGAGCGAGAAGACCAGATTGGTGATCCGTGACGAGACAATCGTCCGGGAGTTCGCATCGGTTCATCGCGGCTCGGTACAGGGGAGAGGCGTCACCGTGTTGGGATGCCGGAACTACATCATGGCCTATGCTCATATTGCGCACGATTGTATCTTGCACGATGATGTTGTTGTTGCCAGTCAAGCCGGACTGGCCGGCCATGTCGAGGTCGAAACGCGAGCAGTCATTGGTGGGCAGACAGGGATCCATCAGTTCGTCCGCATCGGACAATACGCGATGGTCGGCGCCTGTTCCGCGGTGCTGCAAGATATCCCACCGTTCCTGAAGGCGCAGGGGAACCGAGCCAAATGCTACGGTTTGAACACGGTAGGTCTCCGCCGCCATGGTATTTCTGAGGAGGCAATTCTTCGTCTCAAGCAAGCCTATCGATTGCTCTTCCTGTCCCACCTTAATACATCACAGGCTCTGGAGAGGATTGCATCGGAGGTAACCTCCTGTCCGGAGATTGATCACTTGATGCACTTTATCAAGCTATCGGCTAGAGGAATCACGCGCTAAAAGCGTACAGCGTGCAGCGTCACGCCGCACGCAATAAACGCAATACACCGCGAATCGGATTATAATGGAACGTCTAGGGATCATAGCCGGCGGAGGTCCGCTTCCGATCGTGGCCGCGCGGGATGCGCGGATGCAGGGGTTGAAGGTCGTGGCGGTGGCCGTCGAAGAGGCGGCCTGTGCCGATCTGGCCGATGAAGTCGATGCGATCTGTTGGGTGGGAGTCGGACAGCTTGGACGGTTGATCTCGGCGCTGAAGCGTGAACATGTGACGGATGCGGTGATGCTCGGGAAGGTCCCGCTGGATCTTCTCTTCTCGCGCGCGAAGATCGATCTGGCCGGTCTGCTGTTCTATCTGAAGCTCAAAGACCGACGCGGCGATACGATCCTCGCAGGTGTGGGCGATCTGCTGGCAGAGGAAGGGATCACCCTGCACGATTGTCGACGGTTCCTTTCTTCGATTATATTACGGAAGGGAGTACTGACGGCGCGGGCGCCAAGGCTGGAGGAGCAGCAAGACATCGACTTTGGAAGAGAGCTTGCTCGATCGATGGCGCGGTTGCGGATCGGCCAAACGGTCGTGGTGAAACGCCGTACCGTACTTGCCGTAGAAGCGATCGAGGGAACTGATGCGGCAATTCGTCGCGGCGGTACACTCGGGAATCGGGGGGTAGTGGCGGTGAAGGTGGGGCGCCCTGACCAGGATATGCGCTTTGATCTACCGGTTATCGGGCCGGAGACTGTGGCGGCGCTTGAAGATGCGGGCGCAACCGCGCTTGCCCTGGATGCGGATCATACGTTGATTCTTGATCGGGAAAAGGTTGTGGCGATGGCCGACCGACTTGGGCTGACGATTGTGGCTGACTGATACATCGGTGCGATGTGCGAAGTGCGGGGTGTTGAATCTACCGCTCTGTCATTGCGAGCGACCAACGGGAGCGCGGCAATCTGACCGTTCTGCTTTTCTGGTCTTGAGGAACGGTGAGATTGCTTCAGTCGCTCCGCTCCTTCGCAATGACCACTGAGGGGGACTTTCGAAGCAATGAAGAACGGGCATCCAATTCGAGTCGGTGTCGTCGGTGTGGGCTATGTGGGACATCACCACGCCAGGATCTATTCGGAGTTGCCGGGCGTTGAACTGGTTGGGGTGGTCGATATCGACGAGACCCGCCTGCGGGAGGTTGGGATACGGCAGCGGATCCGGTTGTGCCGCGATTACCGCGAGCTTCTGGAAAGGGTAGACGCCGTCAGTGTGGCGGTTCCGACCCTGTTGCACTATCCCATCGTCAAGGAGTTTCTGGAGCGCGGGGTGGACGTCCTGGTGGAGAAACCGATTGCGCAGTTTCCCGCTCAGGCCGACGAACTGGTTAGGATTGCCAGATGTGACGATCGAATCTTTCAGGTCGGTCATATCGAACGATTCAACAGCGCGGTGAAGGCGCTCGAGGCCGTCGTGAGGAACCCCGGCTTCATTGAATGCCACCGTCTTGGTCCTTTCGCTCACCGCAATACGGATGTTGATGTTGTCCTGGATCTGATGATCCATGACATTGACATCGTGCTGAACCTGATCAAGTCGCCCGTCGTCGCGGTCACGGCCGTCGGCGTCCCGGTCATCTCCGATCAGGTGGATATTGCGAATGCGCGACTTGAGTTTGAATCAGGGTGCGTCGCGAACCTGACCGCCAGCCGGGTGAGCGTCGAACGGGTCCGGCGAATACGGATCTTTCAGCGAGACACCTTCATCTCCCTTGATTATACCCAGCAAGAGATCACCATCTACCATCGCATCCCGGGGACGAGCGAGGCGGCCGTTGAAGCCGCCCCGACGATCGTGAAGGAAGAGATCCCCATCGATAAGGCAGAGCCGCTTCGCGTTGAGCTCGAGAGCTTTATCGAGTGCGTCCGGGCCAGAAAAAGACCTCTGGTCTCAGGGGAGGAAGGACGAGATGCCCTGAAAGTGGCCTCTCAGATTGTGGAGCGATTGTAGGGCCAGATGCGAGATGGCCGGATCCTGATCGTCGCAGGAGAGTCGTCAGGAGATCTGCATGCCGCCGGTGTGGTTGCTGAGCTGCGGCGGCGTGCCCCGGACCTGACCATAGAGGGCATCGGAGGGGACCGGATGCGTCAGGCGGGTGTCCGCCTCCACGCACATGCGGGCGATCTGGCTGTGGTGGGCCTGGTCGAGGTAGCCGCCAGGCTCCCTGCTATCTGGCGGGCGTACCGGAGTATGATCCGGTGCTTGCGTGATCGACGCCCCGATCTGGTGATCCTTGTGGATTTTCCGGACTTCAACCTGAGGCTCGCTCGCCGCGCATCCCGACTCGGCATCCCGGTGGTCTACTTTATCAGTCCGCAGGTATGGGCTTGGCGAGCGGGTCGGATACGGTCGATTGCAAAGTATGTCCGACGGCTTCTGGTGATCTTTCCCTTTGAGGAGAGTTTCTATCGCGACAGAGGGGTCGAGGCCTTGTATGTCGGTCACCCGCTCCTGGATCGGTTAGCGTCTTCACCATCGATGAATGAGGCGCGTCGCCGCCTGGAGTTGGAGGGGACAGCCCCCGTATTGGGGCTGCTGCCGGGTAGCCGCGTGGGAGAGCTGACGCGGCATCTACCCATCTTGCTCAGATCGGCCAAGCGACTGATGACGGAGCAGCCGGATTTGCGCGTGGTGATTGCCGCGGCCGACGGACTTCCGCTCGACCTCATCGGATCCTTCCTGGCCCAAGAGGCGGTCTTAGCTACAGTTGTGCAGGGGCGGACCTATGAGGTCATGGCGGCCTCGGACCTGCTCCTTGTGGCGTCAGGTACTGCGACCATTGAGGCGGCTATTATCGGTACGCCCATGGTGATTGTGTATCGCCTCGCATTTCTGTCGTGGCTGTTGGGCCGCTTGTTGATCAGGGTTCCGTACATCGGCATGGTGAATCTGGTGGCGGGAAGACGGGTTGCGCCTGAGCTGGTTCAATTTCACGCGACGCCGGAGCGGATCGCCGACGAAGCCCGTCGGTTGCTCCTGTCGGCGGAGCAACGTCGCCAAATGCGGCAGGCGCTCCAGCAGATGCGTGATCGCTTGGGACCGCCTGGAGCCTTGAGCCGGACGGTAGATGCTATCCTTGAGTGCCTGCAGTCGGGCGCCCTGCAGGAGATAGCGGTCCAGAGAGGGTAATGGGGAAGTCATCCTTTTCCCGAGCGGTCGCTGCGCTCAGGGAAGATCGTCGTGTTCTGCGCATTGTCCCATGGCTTGCTGCGAGATTCATGCAAGGCCTCTTTCGGCTGCTTCGTGTTGTTCATGTGGGCCGTGCGTACCCGGAACGCTGTTGGGCAAAGGGAGAGCGAATCATCGTGGTCTTCTGGCACGGCCGGCTCCTGATGATGCCGTTTGTCTATCCCGGGAAACCTGGAGCGCTTCTCATCAGCCAGCATCGGGATGGGGAGTATTTCAGCCGAATCGCAACGATTCTCGGGTTCGAGGTGATTCGAGGCTCAGCGACACGGGGCGGCATGCGCGCCATCAAGCAGATGATTCTCGCCATCAAAGGCGGGCTGAACCTGGTTGTCACCCCGGATGGCCCAAAGGGACCGCGAGCAAAGGTCAAGTCCGGTGTCATCGAGGTAGCGAAGCTGACGGGGGCTCCCATTGTGCCGGTGAGCTTCAGCGCGGCGCGACGCCGATTCCTGAAGAGTTGGGACGCCTTCCTCGTGCCGGTCCCGTTCTCCCGCGCCGTGTACATCTGGGGGGAACCGATGTATGTTCCTCCGACGACGACCAAGGATGAGATGGCAAAGCTCCAGGAAGCCCTCGAAGAGCGCCTCGATCTGCTCACGATGAAGGCCGACGATTACTTCAGGGCGGATCTGTAACTACCGGTACGTATGGCGTCTATTGTGTGTATTGCGTCTAAGGCATTGCTACAACAACGCAATCCACGCCACACGCAATGAATGCACATGTATTCCGTCTACTCCTTCCTACTGACCCTCGTTCTGCTCGTTTGGTCACCCTCCATCCTTTTGAAGGCACTCCGACGTTCCTCCTACCGGGAAGGATGGTTGGAGCGTGCGGGTCGTTACCCTGAGTCGCTGTGCTCACGGCTGCGAGCGGTCCAGCCCGTCTGGATACATGCCGTCTCGGTGGGGGAGGTCGGCGCGGCAGCGATCCTGGCGAATCTCTGGAGGGCTCAGCGGCCGATGCTCCCGCTTGTCGTCTCAACGGTGACCGGAACCGGACGAGAGGTCGCCAGACGTTCGCTCCCGCAGGCGGCGGCCGTCGTGTACTTTCCGATCGATCTACCGATGGTTGTTCATCGGGCTCTGGCCACGGTGAGACCCCGCCTCATCCTTCTCACAGAGACGGAGATATGGCCAAATTTCCTCCACGCATGCGCGGCCTCGAAGATTCCAGTTGCCATCATCAATGGTCGACTATCGGAGCGGTCGTTTTCACGCTACCGCCTTATCCGACCCTTTATCCGCCGAGTCCTTCAGTGCGTTGATCTCTTTTGTATGCAAACCGGCGCCGACGCCAAACGAATTCTAGCGCTGGGCGCCAGTCCTGAGCGGGTGCATGTGGTGGGTAATCTCAAGTTCGATGCAGTTCGCCACGCCGATACCTCCGTGCTGGCCGAACAGTGGCGTCGGGAACTTCAGATCGACGCGCAGCGACGGATCCTGGTGGCGGGAAGCACTCATGCCGGAGAGGAGGAGGTATTGCTCCAGGCCTTTCGCCGCCTGCGCGGAGAGTTCCCGGACCTGTTGCTGATCCTGGCGCCGCGCCATCCGGAGCGGGTAGCCCAGGTGGAAACGGCGGTCGTCGCTCATGGCATGGCCGTAGTGAGGCGGAGCGCTCTGCCTCAAGGGAGAAATGGCGCAAAGGAGGTAATCCTCCTGGACACCGTCGGCGAACTGTCAGGACTGTACGCGGTGGGGAGTATCAGCTTTGTCGGTGGGAGTCTTATATCCAGAGGCGGCCACAACCTGCTCGAGCCGGCCCTGCACGGTCGTCCGGTGCTATTCGGTCCCCACATGGAGAATTTCATCGAGGCGAGTGCGTACTTTGTCGAACGGGAGGCGGCCATCCAGGTGAGCGATGCGGCGGATCTCACCCGGCAGCTTGCCAGGCTCCTGCGTGATCAAGGAGCGAGAGAAAAGATGGGTCAGGCGGCAATGGTAGCGCTGGCGGCGCATCAAGGTGCGTGCGAGCGGACAGCGACCCTCCTGGAGCGGTTCGTGTTGTGAAAGGCATAGAGGCGCTCTCAACCTGGACGTTGCGCTGCATGGCGGCTGCTCCCGAGCAATGGACCGCTCAAGCCTGGCTCACGTGTTTGCGTCCGATGTCGCATGTATATGGGGCAGCCGTTTCGCTGCGGACGGCGCTCTTTACCTGTGGCCTTGCCGGGACGCACCGACTTCCGGTCCCGGTGCTGAGCGTTGGAAACATCAGTGTGGGTGGAAGCGGGAAGACTCCGTGTGTTGAGATGTTGGCCGGCAGGCTGCGCGAGCGAGGCCAGCAGGTGGTCATCATTTTACGAGGGTACCGGGGTAGTTCGACGAAGCCGACCGTCGTCAGCGACGGCAAAGGTGTGCGATGCAAGCCGCCGGTCGCGGCTGACGAGGCCTATCTGTTGGCCAAGCATCTGCCGGGCGTCGCCGTCCTGACCGGAGCCGATCGATACCGAGTCGGCGAGGTCGCCATTGAGCAGGTGGCGTGTGGCGTGATTATTCTGGATGATGGGTTTCAGCATCGCAGACTCCACCGCGATCTGGACATCGTGCTGGTTGATGCGGTCAATCCGCTCGGATATGGTCGGCTGCTGCCCTCAGGGTTGTTGCGCGAGCCGCCGGAGGCGCTCAAACGGGCTGACATCGTGGTCGTTACGAATGGCGACGCCGGACGCGACGTAGATTCGGCCATACGGGCGATCCGGCAATACGCGCCGGCCGCTCCGATTGCCCGAGCTGTCCATCGGCCTATCAGCCTTATCGATGTCAGGAGTGAAGACCGCGTGGGTCTTGAGCGTCTCACCGGCCATCGGCTGTTGGCGGTCTCCGGCATTGCCAATCCGAGCCGATTTGAAGCGATGCTTGGTCGGCTCGGTGCGCGTGTTGCGGCTCACTGTATCTTCCCCGATCACCACCGCTATACTCCAGCCGATCTGGAGTTCATCGGCCGAGCAGCCAAAGATGGCGGCGCCTCCATGGTAGTCACCACAGAAAAGGATATGGTAAAATTGGCTCACCTAGACATTGCTCAGGTGGATACGCCACTCTACGCTTTGTCGATCTCATTTGAATTGCTGGAAGGGGCGGATCTGTTGGAGGCGATGTTAAGCCGTCTGGTAAAACCGAGCGCATCGTGAAATCCAGGAGCCAGGGCGGTGTTACCGCCTATCTCGAATACCTCCTTGTGGCAGGATTCGCGAAAGGATTGTTTCACCTGCCATCGTCGTTGGCCTACTCTATCGGTGAGGGGTTGGGCGCGGCCCTCTACCGTGTCGACCACAAACATCGATTGATTGCTCAGGACAACCTGCGCCAGGCTTTCAGTGGTGAGCATTCCCCTCGGGAGATCGCTGAGCTGGCGCGCTTAACCTTTATCAATCTGGGCCGAACCGTCATAGAGACGTGTCGGATTCCCAAGATCGATCGAGAGAACTTCCGGCAGTTTATCCGGATCGAAGGGTATGAGCACTTCCAGGAGGCTAAACGCCGAGGGAAGGGGATTATTTACATTACCGCGCATTTGGGGTCATGGGAACTGCTTCCGCTTGCATCCGCCCTCATGGGGGAGCCGTTGGCCATTGTGACGCGCCCTCTGGATAACCCATATCTCGATAAGGTCATCAACCAGTTGCGGACCGCTTGGGGAACAAGGGTATTACCCAAGAAGCTGGTGATGCCGGCGCTGGTGCAGGCGCTGTTTCGTGGGGAGAGTGTCGGGATTCTCATGGATCAAAACATCACCTGGAAAGAGGGGGTCTTTGTCGATTTCTTTGGCAGGCCGGCCTGTACCGCTCTTGCGCCTGCCCTCCTGGCCCTCAGAACCGACGCATCGGTTCTTCCCGCCGCCATCGTGCGGTGCGGGCGGGATCGGCATACCATCCTGGTGGAGAAAGAGATACCCTTAATTCGGACCGGACACCTGAGGGCGGACGTTGTTGCCAACACCGCCTCCTTCACGAGGGCCATTGAAGCATTGGTTCGGAAGGCGCCGGCCCAGTGGCTCTGGGTCCACCGCAGATGGAAAACACAACCGCGTGCCGAGTTCCAAGTTCCAGGTGTAAGTCCTGGAATCTTGAACCCAAAACCCAAAACCCAAAACCCGAAACTATGAGGTTCCCGACACTGCACGTTCGGAAGACGTTCGAACCCGACCGGCTACGATCTATTCTGGTTGCAAGCCCTAATTGGTTGGGTGATGCGGTGCTCACACTTCCTGCGCTCGCCAACCTTCGCCGCTCATTTCAGAGTGCAAGAATCTCACTCCTTGTGCGTCCATGGCTGAGCCCGCTGTTTCGATCCTTACCGTGTATCGATGAACTCGTTGAGCTGCCGGACAGGGGTGAGTTGAAGTGGGCGGCGACCGCGCTGCGGCAACGAGACTTCGAGTTGGCCCTGCTTTTACCGAACAGTTTTCGGATAGCGCTCATCAGTCGGCTGGCAGGGATTCCGCATCGGGTCGGGTATGCGACCGATTGGCGAGACTCCCTATTGACGGTGGGGGTGCGCCCCTCGAGCGGGACGCCGTTACATCAGACGGACTCTTACCTTGGCCTGCTACGTGCGCTAAAGTGGGATGCGTGGTTGCGCCCGACCGAATTCCTGCGTCCGCCTGGAAGCGATGCGGAAGTCGAGAAGCTGCTGACTGAGTCCGATCTCCCCCCTCACGCCCCGGTTGTCGGCATGACCCCAGGGGCCACGTATGGGACGGCAAAGCGCTGGCCGGTGGAACGATTTGCAGAAGTCGCCGATCATCTGGCGGATCGCTTCGGCACGGTTGCCCTTTTGTTCGGTTCATCAAGCGAAGCGTCATTAACACGGGCCATCCGCTCGCGGATGCGCGGGGCTGTCATCGACTTCGGCGGACGAACGACGCTTGCTGAATTGGCCGGCTTGCTTAGTCGGTGCGCGCTGCTCCTTACGAACGATACGGGACCCATGCATCTGGCCTCCGCGCTGGGAACCCCGTGCGTGGCCCTGTTCGGCCCGACGGATCCCCATCGCACAGGTCCCCTCGGCTCCGGCCATCAGGTTCTTCACGATCCGCCGACGTGTAGTCCGTGTCGCTACCGCGACTGCCCTATCGACCATAGATGTATGCAGGGGCTGGATGTGGAGAGGGTGGTGGCCGCGGCGGAGATCCTTCTCACTCGATCACACTCTCCTGCTGATGAGAGCATCCGGCTGGTGCCGGCGGTGTTTCTGGATCGGGACGGTACCATCAATGAGGAGGTAGGGCCGATCCAACGCCCGGATATGATGAGGCCGATTCCCAAGGCGGCGGAAGCGTTGAAACGCCTTGGCGAGGCGGGATATCGGCGGATCGTGGTCAGCAATCAAGCGCGGGTGGCCCGGGGGGACGCCACTGAAGAGCTGGTTGAAGCATCCCATCAGCGGCTTCTGGAGCTGCTCCA